>JAZOAC010000078.1:0-14325 GCA_045595285.1 Kiritimatiellia bacterium
CAATCCGTTCTGCATCCGGAACAATACTAGGTGCCGTCTTGCTCTTTATCTCGTTCACCCACGATGTTTCAGGTTCGCCATCAGAAGGCACTCCTATAACCTTGCCATCGTCACGAACGCCGATATAAACACTGCCTCCATCGGCATTTGCAAACGCAACCAATGAAACGATAGTATCTTGATTGAACGCCGTCTTAAACTCAACCGATTTCGACTCTGACCGTGGAACCTTCATATTCACCTATCCTCTACCCCTAAAAATGACAACGCTCCGCGCGCGTGGGGTATGCAGCCGAATATCCCATAGTTAAATTTTTCTGGGCTTTCTCTCCCATAAAACGCCTGATATTATACCACTAAAAAACTACTTCTTTTCGTGTTTTACCCAAATCAATCTTGTCGTGTCGTATCCACGGCGCTTCGCTTCCGCAAGAAATTCGATCTTTACATTCTCCGGCATCTCTTTTGTGCGCGAAAGCAACCAAAGATAATCCGCACCGCCGCTCCCGACAAGCGCATATCTGTAATCGGCATCTATCTTCATGACACGATAATCGGCATAAAACGGACCGAAAAATGAAACACGAAGAAGCCCCGGTGCGCCGGTTGTCTTCCCTTTGCCGACCGCCGTTTTCACTTTCCCGTTCTTGATTCCGGAATTGACAACCTTAATCGTGCCGTCGGCGTTTTGCGTGTAGAGAGCCTTGGCGCTATCTACGCCGCGTTCGAACGAATGATCAAACCGGGCGATTTCGTACCAAGCACCAAGATAACGGCTCAATTTCAGTGAACCTACTGGCGCATTGTCCACTTGGGGACCGCATACGCACCCCGTCAGACCAATCGCAACCATGATACAAAGAAATGCATCCCTAATCATAATTCCTACTTCTCCATTTATAGACTACGCCTCGCGAACATGGGACATGCCGCCAAATACCCCGTTGTCTTTTTGTCATTTTCAGTTGCATCGAAATTATTTATCCATACAGACTTTCGCGGAGCGTTTTGCCAGACGCATCGATCCAGTCCGTCAATCCGTTCGACATCCGGCCACACACGACCGATGACGCCGCAGACGGAGAATTAAACTCAATGTCGCGCGTAAAGACTTTGCGCATGACCGAGCCATCCGCCTCCAGCTCTCGCCTCAGCTGAAAATACTTTCCTCCATGACACTCGAACGACGCCACCGTCTGCACCGACAGACGCGACCCCTTCAGCACCATGAAACCCGCATTCGTTGGAAAGCCCTTCGCCTCCGCCCCTGATGCCGTGCAGAAGAAGTAGCGCGTCGTCTCCGTCGGCTGAGGTTTCGGAACAAGCACCCTATACCCGAGCGCATTCATTAAGATGCTCGCATTCTCAATGAACTCCTCCATCGTCGCACGATGCCATTCCTTCATCACCGTATTCTTATACGTCTTCTGCGTCAAGAGCCGGGCCCGTCCGCACACCTTGACCATCTCCGCAAAACGGCGCTCCAGATAGCGAATCAACGCCTTGTTCAAATCGTGCCCGAAAAAACAGACGGCTGTATTCCAGTAGTACGTCTCTTTTCCCACCTTCGCATCGCGCAGATGCCGACACAGACGGTCCTTTACATTCTCCGCCTCCCCGACATATACGCCATCTGCACCATCTTCGCCCGAACAGAAAAGGAAATATACACCCGCGCCCTGAAAATCCTCCCGGTTGCACTCGACAACTTCGCTACGGAGAATTTTTATGGCTTTCCCATTCCAATTCGACAGTTCGGCGATCATCATGCCTTCCGCCGAACCATTCACCAGAAAGAGCTCTACGCTTTTTCCGTAATTCATTTTCCTCTCCCGTCAGATTCAAAAGCACACTTTACACACAAAGTGAGCGTTGGGAATATTCTCACAATTTTGCATAGATTATATCATTCTTTTCATTGTTCCAAACAAAATGAAGTGTCTTGCATAATGTCTGATTCATGTTACTGTTCCGCAAACAATGAACCCATGTTGAAATCCGCCAAACACGATGCCGATGAATCATAACTGGCATTATACCATTTCCCCACATCCACCGCGCCGCAAACAACCCACACATAAGTATCCCCGATTTCTCTGGGACAAAGGCATTGCGAAGGGAGTATTGAACGCGAAGGGTGTTTCCGCAATCATTGAAGCGCTTCATCAATAAAATGGAGTAGAACAACTGAAAACTGGGACAACGGGGAATCGACCGTTGTCCCGGCATGGCGGGTCCTGCAATTGCATGCTTAGAATTCCCAGCCCTTGCGGATTACGGGACGCATCAAGGCATTGGCCGCCGCATTGTCGAACCTCTGCTTCGTGGAGTCCCAGGAGAGCACGCCGGGCACGCGCTGCGCCATCACGCCGACGAGCACGCTCTCGGTGAGCGGGATCGACGCGCCGACATCGCTGAAGCAACGGGAACCGGTGTCTTCATAGACGATTCCGTCTCCGCGTATCGCCTGGAGGAACTCGGCGTAGTGCCCGTCTGCCGCCACTGCCGCAGCACCGGCGCCTGCGCCTCCGGAAACCATCGTGGCCGCCGCATCTGTGCGGAACGGGATTACGCGCGGAACCGCCTTCGCCGCCTCGTGCTTGAAGAGATCCGTGAAGCCCTTGTCCCCTTCCATCGCGAGAAGGCACTTGCCGCCGTATGCATCCTGTACGGATATGATGCCCTTGCTTCCGATGAGCAGACATCCGCCTTCCGACGGCTTGCCCAGCGTCTTCACGACAGGCGGCAGCTTGTCGAAATCAGGCTTCAGCGAACCATCGTACCAGTACATGTCGCAGGCCGGAAGCGTAACGCCGGCACGGGCACGCGACGGACGGGCGGGATAGTGCAGCCTCACGATCGACTTGGTCGGGAACGCCACGTCGTTCATCTCCTCAACGGTCAGGCACTCGGCCGTGGAAACCGCGCCGAATTCGAGTCCGCGGAACGGCATGTTGAGCGTATGGCACGCCATGTCGCCGAACGCGCCACAGCCGAAGTCGAAGAACCCGCGCCAGTTGAACGCATGGTAGATGCCGGCGTCGAAGCGCGCGGCCGGCGCGCCGGACTTGTAGCCAGCCTGATACGGACGGTCGGCGGCCACGGACAGCCAGGCATTCCAGTCCAGCTCCTTCGCAGGCGTCGCAACGGGATGCGTCAGCGCGGCATTGCGGGCGAAAAGGCCCTGCGGCCAGATCGGACGGTTCGTCCAGAGGTGTGCCTCACGGACCTCTCCAAGGAGTCCGCTGCGCACGACCTCGGTGCAGCGGCGCATCGAGGATACCGCCGACCCCTGGTTGCCCATCTGGGTGACAACGCCGTTTTCGCGGGCGGTGCGGTTGAAATAGTCGAGTTCCCACAGCGTGCGGACGAGCGGCTTTTCGACGTATACATGCACGCCTTCCTTCATCGCACGGATTGCCTGCATTGCATGGCCGTGGTCGGGGGTGGCGACGAGCAGTGCATCGAAACCGATTTTAGAGCGGTCATCCATGAGTTTTCGGAAGTCGCTGTAGAAGGGAATCCTCGAAAGATCGATCTTGAATCCGACTCCGGCGGCCTCCGGCTTGGTGTCCGTAAGATGCTGCGCACGGGCAACCTGACGGTAATCTGCATCGCAGAGGGCTACGATTTCGACAAGCCCGGTCTTGGCCATGGCGAGCCAGTCAGACCAGCCCTTGCCGCAGACGCCGACGACCGCCAGCTTTATCTTCTGCTGACCGAACAGGCTTTTGCAGCCGCCGGTGCCGAATATCGAAAACGCCGCAACCCCGGCAAGGACCTGTCGCCTCGTTGTCTTCACATCGCCAAACATGTTTCTACTCATTGTTTTGAGCTCCTTTTTCTTTTGGATGGTATTCTATCACAAAACTCTGTTGCGGGAAAGTCGCAGCGGTTGAGGAAATCGCGCCCATTTTCCATTTCCCCAGTCACTTCACGCCAGAGAAGATCGCGCCGGAATCGGCGAATGACAGATAGTCACGCGACCTGAGCGATTCAAGGAATGATTTCGGTTCATTATCAAACCTCACTCCGTCGAATGCGGAAGTATCTGCGGCCGACGCGAATTTTGCGACAGCCACAAAACGTCCCTCTGCGACAAGCGACGGACGCAGCCCGGTCCGCCTCTTCAGTTCGGCGGCGAGCGACAGAAGCTCGGCGGCGCGCAACGCGACAAGCGAACGCCCTGCAATGTAGAGATCCACAGCCACTACCTCATCGGTCCCGCGACTCTCATAATAGGACGGCTTGCCTCTGCGATGCGGCATCATGACATAGCGGGAACCTTCCGCAAAAAGCGTGGCTGACACCTCTCCCGGCCTGACGGCGCCACCTATCCGCAATGTCGCACGCCGTCCTTTCGTAATGTTCCCCTTCAATGTCGCAAGGACATCTCGGCATTCATTCCCGCCAAGTTCCTTGCGAACAAGAGGCCTTGCGTTCTTTGCCGCCTGTTCCACCGTCACTCCGCAAGCGACAAGCTTCTCTTCGATATCCTCATACACCGACCTGAATCCGGCAAGGCTTGACACCTTCCCCGTCTGAGTAACAATGGCATCGGCCGTCGAGAAGTCGGTCGTTTCGTCCTCTGCAATGTCTGCACTCTTCCCCGCAAGATGATGCAACAGGAAACGGATCGCCTGTTCCCGATGCGTCTTCGACATTCCATGCTTGCCGGGGGCCTCGGAAATCTCATGCCATCCGTCAGGAATCCCGACTTTCGCCGCAACATCCTTCACAACCCTGTACGTGGAACGCGAACCGTCAATCTGGAAGAAATCCTCAATGGAGGCGTTTATCAGCACCGGACATCCCGCCGAGAGCACCAGCGATGCGTGATTGAATCCCCATGACCAGCCACCAAAGAAGTTCTGTTCGGCGTCTTGAGGGCCGCAGGCGCTCAAATGCTCACGCGCGGATGACAGGTAGCAAGACGGAACCGCCGCCTTGATGCGATCGTCGACCACCATCAGAAACGAAGTGATCGTTCCGCCACCGGAATTGCCACACGCGCCAAGCCTGGAGGAGTCGATATCCGGACGGCTTTCAAGATAATCCAGAACCCTCGATGCGTCGCGAAGCATGTATGTCGCGGTCGTCTCTCCGAGAAGCGCCGCATATGCGCCGATGCGCACATGCTCCTCGGCATTCTCAACCCCTGCGCCCTGAACACGCTCTCCCTGCCCCAACGGATCATACATTACAGAGGCCAAACCGTTACGCGCACCAAGTTCGCAAGTATGGAGATACGGCAAATACCCTTTGCCCTCCTGTGCGTGACCGGGAATGAATACGAAAGCGGCGTACGGCGGAGCGAACTTCCGTCCATCCGGAAGGAAAACCAGCAGCGGAACGAATGCACCGGGAGCGCTTTCGACCATCACCTTTTCGACACGGAACGCGCCGTAATCCCTCGTCTGGACGAGCCTTGGATTCAGGGGTGTACGCTGAATGCAGCGATAACCTGTCGCATCCCTGAGACGCTCCCTGAATCCAGAACTTTTCCTGTCAAACTCTACCCTGTCCGCAATCGTCCTCCATTGACCGTCAATAGCGGCGTCGTGGGAGCATACAGTCTCCTCCAACGGGCTTACGGTCGGAACAGCGGCAAACAGCATTGCCGTAATCATGATGGACAATGTCATCCTACAGCGCCTCCTTGCTCAATCTATCACTGACCCTGCCGGAAGGTTCTTGTGGAGCATGCCATCACTCGAACTCCAGCAGCCCGAAGCCACCGGAATCGTGCACGCCCGCACCCGTCCAGCTCGAACGGCGGTGCCGGATCCTTCTGCCCTTCTTTGCGTCCGGCACAGGCGCAAGCGGCATGCGGGCGCGGAATGCGTTGAACCGGAGCGACTTCGGCACGGATTCAAATTCCATGTCCGCAAACGGAATGCGCATCGTCAATATCCATGCGCTGTCCGTTCGCTCGACGCTTTTCGTCCAGTTGCCTTTCCACTTCGCATTGTCGCCGCGCGCATCATACACGACATCCCTGCCGTCGCGCGCGCCGGGGTCCATGATCCACTGCCAGTAGACTCCCGTATCCGGACGGCATATGAAGAACTCTATGGCATCGTCGCAGTGCGGCTGATCCTCCGGATCGCCGGTGGTGGAAATTCCGTATATGGTCTTTGCGTCCGGAGCTTCGCATATGAAACGCAGGTAAAGCGCCTTGTCGTCATAAAGGGCCTTCACCGTCGTCTTGACCTCCGGCACTCCGCCATAGCTGTCACATGACGTGCCGTATATTCCGGCGCAGTTCACGAATGGACTGGTCTCGCCGGCAGCCTCCCAACCCTTGGCCATGGGACGCACCTTGACCTTTGCGTCAGGCAGTGCGGCGGCAAGCGCGAGATTTGCGCAGAGCCTGCCTTTCTGCCTTTCAATCATTGCGCGGGAGACCGGATGCCTTGCGGCGGCAAGCGCCTCGTCGAGAATCTTCACGAGCTTGTCACCCACTCCCGTTTCATACAGGTAGTGGCGCGTCATGAACGCCGGACCCGTTATCCGGTACGTGGCGGGCATCCTGTCGATCTCGTATGCGTCGCGGAAAAGATCGAAGAACCTCCTCATCGCCGGAGCAGCCTCGCGGTAGGTGCGGTCGATGTACATTCCGCGCAACGCGTCCACATTCTGGAACGGATCCCACCAGAGGCGGCTGATGATCCAGTATGACATGCCCGACGAATCCCATACCTCCGAACCGTAGTCGTAAACGTCGTCCCTCTTGAGTTCGGCCGAGTACTGCGTGACCGGATTCTTCAGCCCCGCAGCATACCGTCCGGACGCGGCATAGCCGTATTCGATCGCCCTGTAGTTGCGGCCCGACCATCCGCAGTATGTGCGGATCCAGAGATTCCTGCACTTGCGGCTCCACTGCTCGGTCCATCTGAACCCGGCCTCGTTCCGGCTGATGTCATTGAGCGATGCGCGCTCGTCGTGCCCGGTGAGGCACAGCTCCACCGACACATTTCGCTCCAGTTCGAACGGGGGTGCATGACGCGTCAATGCATACGCATAGGTGCCGATCACCACCCGCGGGTGGGTTTTCGCGAGAAGCTTCGCAACCTTGTTTATGAGCTTGTAGTACTGTGCGGACCTGAATGCGGGATCGTCTATGCCTATCGAGGTTCCGTTGCCGCAGTCAAGCGGCTCAAGACAGCGTCTGCATTCGCAGATGCGATGATTGTCCGCACACGTGAGGCTGAAGTAGTCAACCTTGATCCGTGCGGGAGGAGTGCCGGGATATTTCAGCGAAAGTTCATTGACGATGTTCGAGTACATCTCCTCCGCGAGTCCATCAGCCGTCATGCAAACCTGTCCGCCGGCATACGTACGCTCGCCATCTATCTCCGGGAACCATTCCGGGTGGAGAGTGAAGTTCTTGGATGGGTTGGCATACCTCTGTATCCCGTGCCCCTTGCCGCCACCGACGAAGCAGCTCGCATACTGGCTGTCCGCCCCTCCGTTGCGGTTGAGGCGGTTTCTTGAGCCCCAGAGAAATTCGGAGGGGGCGCCTCTCTTTCCCATATGGTTCCACTGCCAGTCGCGGATCATCGTTTTCGGAATCTCGCGGAAGTCCGCATTCGCGATGGAGAACGAGTCGCACTTGGAATAGACGGCCTCGAACTTCGGATCCGGGCGAGGCCAGATGATGTCCGAGTTGCGCTCGAGCAGCGCATACGCCGCATGCAACGTCCCCTTCGGCTGTGTGCCGAACACGAACACGCACTGCGCACCTTTGGATTCGGCGCTGCGCACCGCAAAACCGTCGGACGAACCTATCGCCTTGAAGTCTGGGCTGAAGCGCTTCTTCGCGAACTCCGCTCCCACGTATATCTTTTCGCCGCCGGAGCTTTCGCTCTTCACCGTCTCCACCGGGATGAACCTGCCGGTCATCCTGCCGACCCAGTTCTGGATCTCCTCGGCGGCAAAACGCTCACCCGGATGCGCCCGGTCGGGAACAACTATTTCCATCGGCGTGATGGCGGCAAAACATATGCAGAACAGTGATATCATTTCCAGTGCCTTTCTGTGTTAGGGAACAATAATGCGGGAATTCCGGTCAGTGAAATCCCCATGTCTTCAAATCTTCCGCGGTCTGCAGGACCCACGGAAAGCTTCCACATTCCGGGCTTTGCGGGGCCTCTCTGAAGGTGCCCGCACCATGCCGATATGCAGCTGTTGGACCACGCGACGTTTCCGCCCGGATCGAGGACCGATGCGCCGCAGCATTCGCGCCCCGCACCGCCGACCATGGCCTCAAAACGCATCGTCCCAGGCGGAACGAAGAACGCGAAATCGCCATTTGTCTGGACGACTAGGAACTCCCGTCCGGAAATGTCAAAGGCTATCGGACAGTTCGCCGCATGGAACGGCAGTGTGACGCCCTTCCGCGTCCGCACGACGATGGTGTAGAAACCTTTCGCCGGGGCGTTGATGGAGATTACGCCATCATCGGGGAACTCACCCTTCGCGAGCAACTGTCCGTCAGGTCCCGTGATGGTGAGCAACGTCGGAATGCGCTTGCCCTTTTTGTTTACAGGCGGCTTGGACGCCTTGACCTTGAGCAGACGCGGGGAGTCGGCGTAGGCGACGATCCTTGCGCCGTTGCGGCACCTGACGCCAAACCGGCCGAAGAACCTGAGCATCTTGCCAGGCTCCGGATCGGACACCGTCACGTTCCGGTATTCGGGGGGAACCGTCTTGGACACGATGTCTGGCATATTGGACAGGAATACGGCATTGTTGCGGAGCCATTCACCGTCCATGGGAATGTCCTTCCCGTTCTCTCGCAGCATGCATCCAGACACTTCACAGTCCGGACGGGAGAACGGACCTCCGGCAATCCCGAGCGGCATCACCTTCGGGTTCTCAAACACGCAGTCCTTGAACACGATACGTCCCCCGTGTCCGCCTCCGCCCACATTGTCGCGGTCGAACCTGCACCGTTCAAAAGTCACGTCATACGTCGGCGTCGTCTCTTTCCATACACAACCGACGGACAGGCTTACGCCCTGACCGGCGTTGCCACCGAAGACACAGTCCCTGAACACGATGCGGCGTATTCTGTTGTAGCTTCCGTCCGGTTCGATGTCGACGCCGGCGGAAGGCGGCACTCCGCGCGTGTTTAGGAAACTGCACCGCTCAGCCGTAAGACCATCGCAGAACGTCACGCTGAGCCCCTGCCTTACGTTGGTGTCGATGTAGAGATCCTCGAGTGTGATGTCATGGCATCCGCCGTCGTTGACGTCAACCCTCGGAGGCATCTTGCCGCCCACGTACACGCCGTCGCCGCCGCCATTGACAATCCTAAGTCCCCACACGCGCACGTTTGCCGAATCCCTGATGCAGATGCTGTGGCGGAACTCCGATTTCTTGTACGGCGGATTCAGGTAATCCGAATGGTGCATCCTGACCTCGCCCTTGCCGCCTATCGTCAAGTTAGTGCAGAAGTCCGCCGTGAACATTTTATCGCCGCCATTGATGAACGCCCCCTTCTTGGCCTCCACGACCGCTCCTTCCTCGAAGAATATCTCCTGCTCGCTGCGGCACTTGAGCGGCAGCGAAATCCAGCGCCTTGCGTCTATGACGACACGCTTCGCGCCGGAGTCTATCGCAGCCTGGAGGAAGCGCGTGGAGTCAGCTGCGTCATATCCGTAGTCCGACACCCTCACCGACGCCGGAACGGGAGTGTCCCTGCGCGGGCTGGCGGACACACGCGCAACCTCTGCGGCGGAGACCTGCCTCACCGTCGCCCCTTCCTCCCTTTTAACCTTGAGCCGAGAGATGGGCTGACGGCTCAGAAGCGTCGCACCGGACTTCACCACAATCTCAGTACCGGCGGCGAATTTTGCGGAACCGAGAATCTCAAGCACGCCTTCCTCGACAACGATCGCACCAGCCGAGTAAGCGCCTCCGATCGCAACGCGCCCCGAACCTGTCTTTGAGAATCCGTATGCGCCGCTGATTGGCATGTTGAGCGTGTAGTCCGTGCAGTCGCACAAACCCTTGGGGAACATGCGCGCCATGAAACGCACGCCTTCGCCCGTGATCTTGATTCCGCGGGCGGAGTTGGGCGTCACGCCGGTCTGGACCGCGAATCGGGCGTAGGGACCAAGCGTGATCGCGTCAGCACGGGGTGCGAGCGGCGATCCCGCCGCGTTGGCGTGACCCAGCACAAAATTCGCGCAGTCGCTCACTTCGAATTTTCCGAACCAGTTGACGCTGTTCCCCGAAAACGGAAACTGCTGTATGTTTCCGGCCGGATCAACCTTGCATCCCTTCTCCAGGAGTTTGACGGTCACCGTCTGGCGGGCATCGCCGGTGAACGGACCACTTACGCCCCATGCCATGTTGTATGTTGGAGTGTGCTGCTTCTTGTTGTAGCACCACAAGTGCTTCCCACCACTTTCCGTGCCATGCACGAAAACGGCAATGTCATGAATCCATGCGGAGTTCCAGCCAGCACTGCGAAACATGCCGTTGTGCCAATGGACATGGTAGCCTGACATCAGACCCGACGAATGCAGAACTGATGCAGCCTCCGGAGAACCCGCAGTGCCGACATGCAACTGTACCTCACGGCATCTCATGTTCGCGCTTAAAGAACAGGTGCTTCCGGATGGAATTACACGCCTATCGGCGCTTTTAAGCTCAAATGCCGTTTCTCCCGACGAATTCGTCCACACCGACGGCATGTCAAAAGGTGCGTTCACCTTCATCGCTTTCGCGGCCGACTCATTGTAGTACCACGTCTCCGCACATGCGGAAAAAGACGCGGCCAACGCCGAAGCCAAAATCAACGTATGCATATTGTCAGACCTTTTATTGAGCCCTTGAGCTCATAGACATCACAGGAGATGGAATCAATCTCAACAGTCTTCTTTTCGAGACTGAAAGATACATAGCGCGATACGCGACCAGAAAGATTGAACATCTCCCTTATGTCCGCATTTCCGGCGGGAAGTGTGGCCACGACTGCGGATATGGAGTCGCCTGCACCCTCAGGGATTGAATCCTCGTCAAAAGCAAGCGCAACCTTTCCGACAGAACCGCCATCCGTCAGCACCGAAGGAACGACTGTAAGACCGGTCCCAAGCCCGCATCCGACCGCGAACGAAGTGTTGTTGGAGAACACAACGGAAAGCCCTGCAGCGGAGGCGTCGCTGAGAAGCGCAAGACGCCCCTCGCGCACCTCCATCGTACCGGACGCTCCGGTCCCGTCTGCGCCATGCGATACAGGTCCTCCAAGTCTGAGCGTACCCGCGCCGATCTTGCAGAATTTACCGTTGATCCGGAGCGGCCAATCGCACGAGAACGTGATTCCGCCCTGGCACTCTACGCCGGCGTTGTTCACATACCATCCACGGTTCATGTTGTCAGGAACTGCGACATCGTTGAGAGGATACAGGAAAGCATAACGAGACAGCGTAAGGGCATCAAACTTGAACTCATCCAATTCGCCGCCGAAATTGTTTGCGTTGTTCACCCTGACGCGCATGCCAGATGAAAGATTATCATCATTATGACCAGTCATTGTGATTCTTCCCTTATATGCGGAGTTGTCCCCGGTCAATCCACTCAGAGCAGTACGACGCCCAGCGGTCATCTCTAGCGTACCGGCACCGGAGACATCCGCGCAAAGGCATGCAGACCCCCGTGTACTACCCGACAAAATACGATTCGGATCATTGTAGGTGGATTGAAATGTGAAAGCCGTTTCATCGTCGTATTCTCCGTGTATGAACAGTTTCCCTCTAACATCGTGGTTGCGACTCCCCGAATGTCCCTGGATCAAAGTATATGGAGGATATACCGTCACGGGGCCTTCGCTCGTCAGAAGTAACAGATTATCTGCGGCGGCACTGTTATATTCACTGCAGGAAAGTGTAAGTGAATCGCCTTCAAATTTGACATTTGCTTTGCCGTGATAAGAACTATATTTATTTGTAAGCACATAATCCGCGCCTTCATGAGGAACTTTTTTGTCTGACCAGGTTTCAGCTGAGCCATTAATATTCATATCAGGCGCATATGTAATGTCGGCGACGCTTACGACAACCGGACGCATATTGAGATACACCGACTGCACTCCGTCTTCCGCTGCAACGGTTACAGAAGTCTTTGGGAGCCCGAAAGTTTTCCCTGTCAAATCCGCAAACATTTCTGGTGTAAGCGTCTTATCGCCTTTGTATGTCATTATCTTGATCGGCGCAGGCTCGTGCTGGGGTAGCGGTATCGGTTGGGAGAGCGAGAACCTGACAACGTCCGCAACGGCAAGAAAATCATCGGAAAGTTCGACCGGCGTTGCTGTTACCGCGTCTGCATCGAATTCAATTTCGACAGTGTCGGCAATTCGCTTTACATTCGCGCCTTCCTCCTGTGTCACATCAAGATTGTATGTTGTAGGGTTTGCGGCGGAGTGGTGCGTTATGAGCGTCGCACCGGATTTTACCGTTATTTTTGTGTTCTGTGAAATTGTCGCGGACGCAAGAATCTCAAGCGTTCCTTCCTCAATGGAAATGGCGCCTGCCGTATATTTTCCTCCGAGAACTACACGTCCCGAACCGGTCTTGAGAAATCCATGTGTGCCGCATATCGGCATATTGAGCGTGTAGTCGGTGCAATCCTTCAATCCTGCCGGGAATGTGCATGCCAAAAAACGGACGTCTTCACCGGTGATTTTCATTCCGCGGGAAGAGTTTGGCGTTACACCGATCCCCACGGCGAAACGAGCATGTGAACCGAGAAGAATGGCGTCTTCACGTGGGGCGTCTGGATCACCGGCTGCGTTTTCATGGCCTAAAGCGAATTTTGCGCAGTCGCTCACCGAAAACTGTCCGAGCCAACTGGTATTGTCGCCGGTCAATGGGAATTGCTGAATGGTTGAAGGATCTGAAGTGCAGGTGCCATTTATCAGTTTGAACATCACAACCTGCTTTTCATCCCCAATAAACGTGCCGCTCACACCCCACGGTATGTTATAACTACTCGTATTATTTTGTATTTTGTAATAGCACCACAGATGCTTCATGCCATATTCGGTTCCGTCCACTGTAATCGTCCATGGCTGAATGTTAACGTCATCGCCCTTATATGTCTGACTTTTTATTATTCCATTGTGCCATTTCATGTTTATGCCGGAAATGGTGCCGGAACTATGACTAAATATGGCGGGGGTTGTCGGGTCATTTTCGCCAAGATGCATTTCAGCCGCTGGACACGTCATATTTCCGCTTATGTTCAACTGTACTCCATCGGGAACGACAAGGACTGAATGTTCAATGTCTGCTTTTTTCCCTGCGGTTACACCAGAGGCATTGGTCCATACATTCACATGATCACCGAAGGGGTGAGTTACCTTATTATTTGAATATGCGGTAGGATTGTAGTACCACGTCTCCGCGCTTGCGGCAAGCGAGGCTGAAAGAACCATGAGCAGAGTCTTCAAGTACATTGCGCATCTCCATCTGTGACATGACGATATCTGCGTTGGAGGACGACACCCGCCGCCCTTGCCCCAACCGCTTAAAGCGCACACAGATACCCTTATCAGCCTATAATTTTACAGAAAAAAAAACAAAATACATATATAAATGCGCAAAAAATATATAATAAAAATACATCAAGAAAATACCCCGAATTAAGCAGTTGGGAGGGTTCACCGTCGCTCCTGTATACTTACTTCAGCAAGTGACAGTCCTTTTTTCGCAGAGACGAGATGCGCCCGCGACGAAATTGAGAACATGCTTCGGACTGATTCTCAAGATTGCGGTTTGGGATTGGAAACAACCGGAACAACCAGGAAAGACAAGCTTGAAGGCTCGACAGCGAATTACGCAGATTGGCCATGGGAAATTACATTGCCACAGGCTGAACGATTGCAACGCCTCTACGGCAAAAAAAAAATCCCCCTTGCGGGAGATCGATCAAAAACGGTGCCAGAGCCTCTGTGGCCGGTTGGTGGAGGTAGACGGATTCGAACCGACGGCATTCTGCTTGCAAAGCAGACACTCTACCAACTGAGTTATACCCCCTATGCAAGGGAAAACGCTTGGTGGGCCTGACAAGAGTCGAACTTGTGACCTCGTCCTTATCAGGGACGCGCTCTAACCAACTGAGCTACAAGCCCGTAGGTTTTCGGAAGGGAAACGGAACACCAAATGAACTATGCTCACTGTCATGTTTCAACTTCGCCCACTTAAGGGCTTCTCCTTAGAAAGGAGGTGATCCAACCGCTGGTTCCCCAACGGTTACCTTGTTACGACTTCATCCCAATCACCACCCACACCTTAGGCTGACAAATGCCAGACTTCG
>JAZOAC010000079.1:0-20167 GCA_045595285.1 Kiritimatiellia bacterium
TGGACTTTTGGAATAATTGGGGTGGGACCCCTGAAAAGAGCGGTAATTTCGCTCGTGAATCGGGTTGTTTTATGAAATAGCGTTTTTTGAGAGGTTTATAGTATTTCGTCCGCTCCGTAATCTTGAGAATCAGTCCAAACCATATTCTCATTGATTCACCGTCTCATCAGAAGCGAGAGAATTGTTCCTAAGTGAATTTCATTTTCGAGACCTAATTATTACCTATGTTTGGTGTTCAATTCTCATGTATTATAATATGTGAGAATTGATGATTTCCAAGGAAATAAGGGGATAATTCGAACGAGTGAGATATGTAAAAAGAGTGTGTAGGATGATTTCTGTTGGTTCTTGAAGTGTTCTTCAAGTGCAACGCGCAGGCTGCGCGTTGTACGGGTGGGGCTAAGGCAAATGGATGGGATAGGATTTCATCCGCTCCGTAATCTTGAGAATCAGTCCAAACCGTGTTCTCATTGATTCGTAGCCTCATTTGAAGCGGGAGAATTATTCGAAGTGAATTCTCATTTTGGGCAACATGCTTCGCGCCTGGATTTGGATGGAGGGACGTGTGAGACAGGTGAGACTTGTAGGACTAACGATTGCTTGAATTTGGCAGGTGGGATAGGCGAGGAATCGGCAATGCTAAATTCTGCGAATTGTTCGAATCCTAGCCGTGTCATGAAATTGCCAATTTCGCGCCTATCATTATCGACGCAAAGATGATACAATATTGACGCTTTTTGACGGAGAAATTATGTCTTCAAATGAAAGCGAGGGTAATTTTATGGCAGTACCAACTGTAACATCGAACTTTGCGGTCCGCGTCGAGAAGGAGCCGCGATGAGAAGGAAGCGAAAGTAGAGGAAGGAGAATTGACCGTTGCTCCAATAACTTATGCGGAGTTGGCGTCAGCGTTAAACGGCGACAGAGCGATATGGCGCTTGATTGACGTATTAAATATCGTATGGATTTTTTGATATGGGCTCGGCTAAACACAATGAGATAACCGAAAGATTGAGACGGGAAATCCTGTCCGGTAAATTTAGGGACGGGGGTGAGTTTCCGTCAGGAGGTCAGTTGGCGGAACGTTTCGGGGTGAGCCGTCCCACAATCAATCGTGTGATGCTCGATTTGCGCAATGAGGGTCTTGTCGCCACCGGTTCTGGAAGGCTTCCAAGGCTTACCCGGTTCGCCCAGCATGCTACCGGAACGCTGGGCATAATCCATCCGGGATTCCAGTACGGGGATGTCATGTCGAGAATCTGCAAGTCGCTTTTTCATCACGGCGAACGGCAGGGGTGGGATATCGTATTGATTGAAATGGTTGAGAAATCCCCAGAAAAACGCCTTGAGGAACTTATTCGGACAATCCACAGATTCTCTGAGGAGAGAGTGTCGGGATTGTTCCTTCAACCGTTTGAATATCTTGGCAAGAAGAATGCTCCTGTCCGAAATTTCTGGAAGGAACTTTCCGAATGCAATATGCCGATTGTGCTGTTTGACTACAATCCGCAGCGGAATGACGGCTGTCCGCAGTATGATCTCATCTCAATGGACAATGTCTCGGCAGGAGCTGGATTGGGTCGTTCGCTGCTGGCGTGGGGGGCGAAAAAACTGGCGTTTCTGCTGAAGCCAGGCTCGCCACCCTCGGTTGTGAACCGTATGCGCGGAGTTGCAAGTGCAGTTGTGGAATCGGGGATGGGCTGGTCGGAAAAAGACAATGTGCTCGTCTGTGAACCTGATGACAGAATGGCTGTCTCTCGCTTTTTGCGTACGCGTTGCCCTGATGCGATCATCTGCGGCAATGATATGATTGCAGTCAGGTTGCATGCGACGCTTTCCGCATTAGGACGTGCCGGTGCCGTGCGGCTTGCGGGTTTCGACAATCAACCGCAGGCCGCGGAGCTTGGCATCACGAGCGTTGCACAGCCTTGCGAAGAAATTGCGTCTATCGCACTCCAGACACTGCTTGCAAGACTGCACAACCCTGCATTACCAGTTCATACAGTGCTTGTTCCTGATCGAGGCATCGTTGTTTAATAGTGAGCCAGATCTGCTTTCATACAGGGTCTGTCTTATAACCTGTTTTTACAGGTTGGTTGTTTGCGTGGCAGTATGGTACAATCGCGGTCAAACGGAACAACCATTGGTTCGGTACGTTGAACTGAAATCAGAAAGAGGTAAAAATGAAGATGGAGAAAAAAAACAATCTGCGGATCCATTCTGACCATTTGCACCATCGGGTTTTGTCGGTTGTGCGGCGCAACGGATGTCACAGTGTCTGTGGAAGGGTTTCTGCAGACCTCAGATGCGATCACAAACAGGATTGTGGTTGAAAGTGTGCCTTTGAGCGAAGCTTTCCCTCTTGGAGAATCGGCCTATCCTGCATTCTGGTTCGACTGTACACAGACCAATGGTTGGGAGATATCTGAAGACGGCAAGGTTTCGAAAATTCCGTCGCTCTCCGGCTCCCGTTATTTAACGACAACGGAATTTACTTCCTGGACAGGCTGGGCGGACGGAACAAAACCTCCTTTGCCGCCGGATTTCTTGCCGTCCGATGAAACATTGGGCGGGATGCCGTCTCTTGATTTCGGTGAATTGGGATCGTTGAAGGCGATGATGTTCGATCCATATGAATATCCATCCGGTGCAAAGACGAACATACTCCATAACATAGGTTCTATTGTCGCCGTATGGGGCTCTCAGAACAGCGGAGGATGGATCCTCGGAGGCGGCCCCAATACCTGGACCGGAAATACAGGGGCTAGCTATGCCTGGCATCGGAGACCGAGTTATGTTCGCGGAAACAACCAGTTCGATTACGATTCGCCTCTTATTTATGGATTTGGCTACGCAAATCCATTCAATAGAGGTGCACGTCATGACGGCATATTGACAGATTCATATGCAATTGGATTCAATCGGGCATGGGAAGTGATTGCGCTACCGGCACAGGATGCAACGGCTGCAGCAAGCGGACTTGGATTAGGGGATACTCGAAGAGGACAATATTGGTATTCCGGCGGCATGAAGGTCGCTGAGCTTATGATTTTCGACAGGGTGCTTTCCGCAGGGGAGATTGTCGAGCTTGAGGTGTGGTTGCAGAAAAAATGGTTCAACCGTACGGTTGAGGGTCGCGGCGGAAACGCCCGCATATCGCGACTTTTTTCCCGCACATCCGGGAGCGACGGCGCAAAGACGGTTCTTGATGTTCCGGAAGGCGAGACACTTTCCGTCGGACGCTTGGAAGGCGCCCGTGGCATCGGCGCCGCCGTTGTGAAGAGAGGAGCCGGTACTCTTTCCATAAAGGAGGCCTCCGGCTATGCAGGCACTTTGCGCATGGCTGGCGGAAATCTGGAATTCTCCAAACGTCCAATTCCGTCGCTTTCTGAGCTCCCTGAACGATATCTCCATTTTGATGCGACTGATGAATCGAAATGTACTACGGTGACGCGCAATGATGAGGAATATCTGACCCGTTGGCATGATCTTGCCGGCGGTGAAGTGGCGAAATTCAAGGTGTTCCTTTCTCAGGAGACGGAGGCATCCCAGCCGAATCTGCTTCGCAACGCGCTCGGCGAAGGCCTTCATATGGTTGACTTCCGGGGTGTCGCTGACGGGGCTTGCATGAAGTTCAAGAAAGGAGCCGTCGAATCGGCGACAGATGCCACCCTTGGTTCAATCTCTACGGTCATCGCGGTCGTTGGATCCCAACGGGGCGGAGGACGTGTGGCCTTGTTGGGGCACAACGCTTTCCACCGTGCCGTCAGCGATTACAATTCATCGACCTACGGGTTTAAACAACCCATCTTGAATTCGCGCACGTTCAACTCGGCGCAAGGCATTTCGGCGACAAATGGAATTGCCTGGATAGACGGGCTCAAGAAGGGCTCGGCGGAAGGGTTCGATACCCCGGGATATCAGGTGGTCGCATTGAAGGTTCCCGGCGGCGAGGTCAACTGGTTCGGAGCCGCGAATGACGGTACCGCCGCCGGTGGATTCCGGGTCGGCGAGGTTTTCATCTACAACCGGCTTCTTTCAGACCGCGAAATCGAGGATGTACAGGCGTACCTGATGAACCGCTGGTTCGCCCGCGAGGCTCCAGGGTATGTGAAAGCCGCTGCACGGGCTTCCATTCCCGATGTGCAGAATATAGAAGTGCTTGAGCCCTCCGCCGTCAAGGTGGGGAAGAATGTGCAGATGTGCATAGAAAGCCTTCTATCCCCTGCAAAGCTTACGGTGTCCGGATCCGGTACCGTTGCAGTACAGACGGTTTCAGCCTCCGGAGAGGTCTCTTTGGCAGACGGCACGATAAGGATCGTAGATGCTCCGGAGACGGGACTCTCGCAACTTGCTCCCGGTGCGGTCCTGCACCTCGACGCGGCGGATGCGTCCAGCATAGAGACGGTTGAAGTGAACGGGACGAATTTTGTCAAACGCTGGCATTCAAAGGATTTTCTCAACGCGGCTTATCTCTCCGATAAATATGCTGCATACCGACCGCACCTGAACAGCGAGAAGGCGGTGAACGGATGCCCGATTGTAGATTTTGGCGGTCCGTACAGGTATGGCGCACCGTTCCTGTCTCTTGAAAAACAGATTGATTCCATGCGGGATGTATATGTCGTTATGGATGGAGAAAACGGAGGCGGATTTCTGTTTGGCTCAAAAGGCGGAATCAGCAACGACTTCGCCGGGAATGTCCGTCCGACTCCGGAGGTGTCCGGCGATTTCTTTCCAGATATCTGGGCTTCGCCGTATAAGCTGCTGACAGAAACGTATTCGAAAATGTTCACATCGGGAGGATCGGTGTTGACAAATGGCGTAGCGGTGAATCCGGCGGCGACCGCGTTTCCACGTTCTGCGTCACTTGTTGAATATCATGCAAAAGGAGCCGCGACCGGATCATGGATCGGGGCCGACAAGCCGACGCAGTATGCGGGCGGTTTCCGGATAGCGGAACTTGTAGTCTACGACCGTACGCTTTCTCCGCGCGAGCGGGTGGCGACGCGCAACTACCTTATGGCGAAATGGTTCAATGCCGAAGCGCAGAGCCTTCCGGACGATGCGTCCGAATCGTCGATAGGATCCGTTTCCGGGTCCGGAACTCTGGTGAAGGATGATGCCGGCGTGTTGTCGGTCGGTGACTTCGGTTCGTTCACCGGTACGGTGTCGGTCGCTTCCGGAACACTGACGCTGTCCCGACCGCAGGCGGAAGCCGAACCGCGTCTGGCGACGCAAGGGCGCATAGCCCATTTCGACGCTTCTGACGCTTCTTCAGTCACCGCGGTCGAAATGGATGGCTATACCGGATTTTACGAATGGCGCAGCAAGGTCGGCTCCTGGAAAGCCGTTCCGCTTTCGAAATATCTCCCGGAACATGCGACCGGAACGGCGCGTCTTATGAGAAAGTCTCTGAACGGACTAGACACATTCTTTCTGGACGGAGCCTCGTCACCGATGCTCTTTGAGGGTTCGTCGGGAATCACAAATGACATTTCCGGCATACGCACGGTGTTCTGGGTGATTGGTACGGTCAACAATACGACCGGCGGATTTATTCTCGGCGGAGGTGTTCCGAAGAGAAACGGGGTACTGGATCCATGGATGGGGCCTGATGCGCGCAAATCGAATCCAACCTGCCCTTTGTTTGATGGCTTTGCGTCTGGTTATGTGCAGTATGAAAACTATTGCGTATGGCACATTGACGGAGTATCTTTCCTGCCATATCAGTCTGGCTATACTCCAGAGTCATGGCATGTGCTAGATATGTCGTTCAAGCCCGGTGTCGCTGCAACGCCTACCGTCTCCGGATTTGCATATGACAGCCGTATAATGACGCAGGAGGGCGGGTGGAACGCTTTCAAGAAATATTCAGGGAATCAGAATCTGGCCGAAGTCATTTTCTATGACCGTGTGTTGAGTGAACAGGAGAGGAAGGAGACTGAGGCCTATCTTCAGATTAAATGGGGACTCCGTTCAGGGAAGCCAGATCATGCGGTGTTCAATATTGCGGAAGGGGCGACACTCGACCTTGGCGGAGCGGAGCTTGAACTTTCATCCGTCTGTGGACCGGGCGTTATCGCCAATGGCTCGCTCGCGGTTTCAAAACTGACTGCAGACGCCGCTGTGAGTGAGATCCCGACCCTGGATGGAGAGGTGGCTCTGAAAGGTCCAGTCATTGTTGATCTCAAGAACATAACGCCGACGACATCTGAGATTCCCATTTTGCGTGCGGCATCCGTTTCTGGAAATCTCAAAAATGTTGTCTTTGAAGGGGACGGTATGCCGTCTGTCAGCCGTCTGCGGTTGTGCTTCTCGAACGGATTGCTCTTTGTGAAGATACTTAATTCCGGATTCTCGGTCATACTTCGGTAAGGGGAGGCAAACTTAGTTATGAACAGATTGATTATTATGTCGGCGGTTTGCCTGACCGCAGTTCAGGGTGCTATTGCGACGCATGAGATTGCGGTTGAAGGGCCGCTCCCGCATGCTGAAGAGGGGCTGATAATCGGAAATGGAGACTTGAGCTGTTCCATATATCAGGAGGGCGATGAGACCGTTTTCCGTCTCGGAAAGGGCGATGTATGGGATCGTCGTGTGGATTATTCGACATCTCCCAAGCCTCCGACGCATGACGAGTTCGTGCGCGGGCTTCTGGATGACGGATGGCGCGCGACCGGTTATTTCGGGAAGAGCAAGAAGGTGACTGCGACCAGAAATCTGGAGCGTGCAAAGGAACTGCTGACAGGGGCCGGTCACACCACATCGGATTTCCCCTATCCATGTCCGAAACCGACCGGAGAGCTGCGTTTGCGTTTCCCTTTGGATGTGGTGCGCCCGGCGGTCATCCGTCAGCGAGTAGTCATAGAGGAGAACCGTTATCTGCTTGATGTATCATGGAAGAGTGGTGAGCGACTTTCTGTGGAGGCTGTGATACCGCCAGAAGCGAACGTTCTTTCTCTGAAATGGAAGATTGACGGATGGAATCCAAAACGTTACGGCTATCCTCGTCCTCCGGTGACGTTTGCCGTGCGTCGTCGCGCAGATATCACCCCACAGGCGTATTCCGCAGGATTGGTTGTCGATCACAGCTTCTGGAACATGGAGGGCGAGTGTGCGAGGGGAACTGCGTTGCCTCCGCCGGTGACACGGAAACTTTCGGACGGGCGGCAGGCTGTCGAGCAGACGTTTCCTGCGGATCCGACGTTTCCAGACGGTTTTACGTGCCGCCTGACGGCGATGCACGAACCGTCCTGCTGGACGTTTGCCCGTGGGGGCGGCGATCAACCTATGCGTGACGCAAACGTCATTGTAAGCCCAGGCAGCAAGACCGTATCTGGGGAGATGTCCGTTGCGGTGACGACAAGCAGCGACAGGTCGCTTGATGCGCCGTCAGCAAAGCCTCATGCCGGCTATGCCGCCGCAACTCGCGCCGCCGCCGCGAAGGCATGGGCTCTCTCGGGAGTCTCGTTCCCCGATGACCGGGCGCTTGAAGATCTGTGGTATGCGACATACCATGTCCGACGCTGTGTGCTGCGCTCAGGGACTGTGCCGCCCGGTCTGTTCCTGCCGTCCACCGTCCGGGAATATTCGCTGTGGCATGGAGACTATCACGGCAACTACAATTTCCAGTCCATCTATTGGGGCGGGTTCGAGGCCAACCGCCTTGATGAAATGCGCACCTGTCTTGACTGCACGGAGTACTTTTTGCAGGCTGGTCGCTTGCGGGCTGAAAAGTACTACGGAATGCGCGGAGCATTCTGTCCGCTGCAGGGATTTCCGATAAAGACCGTTGAGGACTATTCAGCCGGTCTTCCGTTCGGACGCATGACATACATGACAGGGTGGATGGCTGTTCCTCATTGGCAATATTATCTCTATACTCTTGATCGCGAGTTTCTCAAGAATACAGGATATCCGGCTATCCGCGACTGTGCGCTTTTCTGTCTGGACTTTCTGAAGAAAGCTCCATCGAAAGATCTGCCGCCGGATTTGAACGACGGATTGTATCATGCATTTCCGTCAATAGATGAGGAAGGCCCTATCCGTTCGCTAAAGGATGTGACCGACGGCCCTGAAGTGATTGCATTCACACGCTATGCGCTTATGGCTGCGATAGATGCTTCAAAGGTTCTTGATGTCGATGCGGAGCTTCGCGCACAATGGACGGATCGCCTGGACAATCTTGCCGGAGTGCGTCGTGATCTCAAGGGGTATGCGCGTCATTGTTATTTTTCTAATTCGCCGGAGTTTGGTTATGACACTCCGGTTCCGGTCAAGCCAGAGGAATGGAAGGGTGAGAAGAAAAAGTTTAAACCCGACTGCTATTTCGGATGCACGATCCGCAAGCGTATCATGGCGATACGCTGCAACAGGTTCAATCCCGGTCGGGATTTCGATGAATACCGCAAAAAGCTTGACCTGTGGGCTCATCCCAACGGACTTGTCTGGGGAATGGCGCTTCAGATATGGGGGCGTGCGGGCGGTTGGACTGAAACGCTTTCGTGCATGGCTCCGCTTCAAGAGATGATGCTTCAGAGCTGGGATGGGGCAATCAGACTTTTCCCGTTCTGGCCAAAAGAACGTACGGCGTCATTCCGCACATTCCGTGCGCAGGGGGCGTTCCTCGTTTCTGCGGCGTGGCGTGACGGAGGTGTGCATGATGTTGAGGTCGTATCCGAAAAGGGGACTCTCTGCCGGATACACGGCGATTGGTCTGTGACAGATGCAAACACCGGATTTCTTGTCGATACGTCTCGTGATGAGTTCGGACGTCTGTGTTTCAAGACCGTGGTCGGCGGTAAGTACCGGCTTGAAGAAAGGAAAGAAAGATGAAAAGACGTGATTTTGTGAAGACAGCGGCGGCTTCGGCATGCAGTGTTTTCCTTCCGGACAGCATCAAGGCATCTGCGCCCTGTGAAAAGATGATATGGGCTACATTCGCGGAAATAAGCGGAAACTGTGGATGTAACAAGGATTGGCTTACGAAAGTGACATGCGCTGATGCCGTTTGGCGCAGGTTCACCGACGATGCCGCCGCGTCAGGGGCGAATGCCGTCGTTATCCGCATTGGGGACGGCATGGTGTTTCCAAGTCACCCGGAGCTGGCCATTGAAGGATCCTGGAGTGTAGCGAAAATGAAGGCGGAGCTGAAGCGTCTGCGCGGCATTGGTCTTGAGCCGATCCCGAAACTCAATTTCTCGGCCGCGCACGACAACTGGCTTCATGACTACAATTTCATGGTGTCTTCGAAGACGTATCTGCGTGTCGTGTCCGATCTGATACGCGATACGTGTGAGATTTTCGACGGGCCTCGGCTTTTCCACATCGGGATGGATGAAGAGCGCTACGACCTTCAGCAGGGGTATCGCACGGCAGTAGTCCGGAGCTGGCAGGATCAGTGGTGGGACGACCTTCTGCATATGGTTGCCCAATGCGAGAAGAACGGTGCAAGGGCATGGATGTGGAGTGATTTCGGATGGCATCACTACGATTGCTTTTTCAAGCGTATGCCGAAGTCCGTTGTGCAGTCCAATTGGTACTACGGGCGCGATTTCACCTATGATCCAACATTCAACAGCGCGATGGCCAATCTTGCCAAACCGGCGGACAATGTGAAGCTTCGGACAAAGTTCTATGTTGATCTTGCGAAAGCCGGATATGACCAGATCCCCTGCGGATCCAACTGGCAGATCAGCAATGATGCATGGGAAGTAAACTTTTCCCGTACAGTGAAGTTCTGCTCGGAGCATATTCCCGCTGAACGCCTCAAGGGCTTTCTCATGGCGCCTTGGTTCGGCACCACGGAGGAAAATTCAGCCAAGCTTATGGAGTCCAATCGTATTCTCAGAGAGGCGAAGAAACTGTATGTCCGCAATGCGTGATCCGCTTCGTTTCCTTTGCATAGCTCTTATTTCGGCCTTGGCGGTTGCGGAGAGTTCCGCCGCAGTTCCGGGCGAGAAGGATCTGCGCGGCAGACTGCCGGACGTTTTCAGCCGGATTGAAAAGCAGTATCGAGCCATGGAGGCTCTTGTCGAGGCGCAGCCCGCGGAGCGAAACCTTCCGATAGATGTCTGCAACGGGCAGAACAGGTTCGGTTCCGTCTTTGACTGGACAAGCGGTTTCTATCCCGGTTCGCTCTGGTATCTTTACGAATATACCCGTTCGGACGAATGGAAAAACGCCGCAATCAGGCGCACCGCTCCGCTTGAAGCCGTAAGGCATTTCTCCGCCGACCATGACGTAGGATTCATGCTGTACTGCAGCGCGGGCAACGGGTACAGATTGGATGTCAACCGCGACATCTATCAACCGTGGCTGATGGATGCGGCAAAGGCGCTTTCATCCCGATTCCGTCCTGACCTCGGTCTCATCCAAAGTTGGGATGCACGAGAGCTTGCAGGTGCAAAGATGCAGCGCCCCGTCATCATTGACAACATGATGAATCTTGAACTTTTGATGTTCGCCGCCGCACGTGGGGACGCTGAAGCGGAGCGAGTTGCTCGAAGCCATGCCAATGTGACCGACCGTAGACATTTCCGTCTGGACGGGAGCGCGTATCACATTGTGGACTACCGCAGAGACTCCACAAATGTTTTCGCATATTTCGCAGGGCAGGGAGCGTCAGCCGATGGAGCTTGGAGCCGTGGTCAGGCATGGGCTTTATATGGTTTCACCATGATGTTCCGTCTCACGCGGGATGAACGCTATCGCCGCAGGGCCGTTTCGTGTGCGGAATGGTTGTTGCGGCAGAATCTGCCGGAAGACCTCATTCCATATTGGGATTTCTCCGCGCCCGACATCCCTGACGAGCCGAGAGATTCCTCCGCCGCCGCTATTGCCGCCTCCGCGCTTCTTGAGTTGCAGGATTATGTTGAAGCGTCGCAGGGCAGACGGTATCGTGAAAGGGCGGTTCGAATGCTTCTCTCCCTTACTTCCGACGCATATTTCGCAAAGGCTGGAGAAAACGGGAATTTTCTGTTGAAGCACGCAACCGGATTCAAACCGAACGGCGGGCAGATAGATGTGCCCATAGTCTATGCCGACTACTATTTTCTTGAGGCGCTTGTCAGATTCAATCGACCCTCCCCATGGACGCATTGGCCGGTGCCTGGGCAGAATCGGGCACGCGTTGATGAGATAGCCGCGATGCTTCCTCTCAACCCACGCTGTCCAGGTGCAGAAATTGACGACCGTGCGGCATGGGAACGTATCAGACGTGAACGGCCGAGCAAGCGTGTAATGCTTGAGGCCGAAAAAGTGCTGGCACAGCCAATGTCGCCATGGGATCGCACCGCATACGACAGATTCCGGAAATTCGGAGACCGCCGTTCGTTCGAGACTCCGTTCTTCGCCCGCCTTGGTGAATTCACGACACTTGTCCTTGCCGAGTGCCTTGAAAACAAGGGGCGCTTCGTCCCTCGCATATCTGACTACATGGAAGCCATGTGCGATGAACCCACATGGGTCGTCCCTATGCATGACCTGGAGCAGGGAACGCTGCACGGCGCGGAAAAAGGCGATATTTTCAGCTGCCGGAAGGCTCTTGAGATGGCGACTGCGTGCGCTTGGCTGAAATCCCGTCTCAACCCCGAACTTGTGGCCCGTGTCGAGAAGGAGATACGCAGGCGGATATTGGCTCCGTTTTATGCAGACATGCGACTTGAAGACGGAACATCGGGCGCGGCGTTCCGCAATCACTGGGTGAACATCAGGAACAATTGGATTGCCGTTTGCGGCGGGTGTACTCTGTCAACGGTTTTCATCATAGAAAAAGATCATCGCATCCGTGCCGAGGCCGCAGAATTCGTGGAACGGCTGTATCCCCGCTTCCGCTATGCCTATGATGAAGACGGTTATTGCACTGAAGGAGTTGGCTATTGGAACTTTGGGTTCGGGAATGCGCTTGAGTTGGGCTTCACCATATTTGAGGCTACGGACGGACACTGGGATTTCCTGTCGGAGAATGGTGGACGCGACATGGCGAAGTACGGTATTGCCTGTCAGGTGGAGAAAGGCAGGAGTGCGTGGTTCGCAGATGGCGGAGGTGCCCCGTTTCCTGATCTTTTGTGGATGATAGCCGGGCGTTGGCCGGATCTTGTGCCAGATTCGATGCTGTCACCGCCGGAAACAGGCGGTAGTCAGTTCGATTCCCGTGGAGGGTGGCGTCCCAATCTCTACCGTACGGCATTCACTGCATTTGGAGCGAAGCCTAAAGGGACCGCATCTGACGCATTGCCTGTTAGAAGCTGGTATCCGCATGCTCAGGTTCTGATTGGCCGTCCGGAGCATGACTTGGCTCGTTCGCCGTTTTCTGTTGCCCTGAAGGGCGGTAATAACGATGAAGCGCACAATCACAATGATCTTGGCAGCTATGTGGTTCTGTATGGCGGAGTTGAAATGGCGGGTGATCCCGGTGGCGAAATCTACACGGCGAGGACGTTTTCAGACCGGCGGTACGATTCGAAGATGATAAATTCGTACGGACATCCTGTTCCGGTTATCGATGGTCGACTGCAGACGACAGGGCGGGCTGCCTCCGCAAAGGTGATCCGGACCGCTTTCACGGATAAGGCGGATTCACTGATTCTTGATCTGTCGTTGGCTTATGTCTGTCCTGCACTGGAACGGATGGAACGGCATTTCACCTACAACCGGGCCGCTCCATCGTTTATGGTTGCGGATCACGCGGAATTTTCGTCCTCAGTGGAATTTGAAACCCCGTTCGTGACATATTGCGATGTTCGTGAACTGGCGAAAGGGGCGTATGAACTGACCGACCGTACATCTGGTCGAAGATTGATGCTGTCCATTTCGGTTGTTGGAGATGCGGAATGGCGTCTTCAGCATAGCCAGATTGAAAACCCTGGCAGACCAACCGTTTCGCGGTACGCGGTGCGCTTTCTGAAACCTGTCCACAAGGCATCGGTCGTATTTGATTTCAGACCTGTAAAATGAAAGGATTGAAAATGATAAAACAATTCCGTGTTCTCATTGCGGTTTCTGCTTTGATTGCGCTGCCGATAATTGTCAGCGCAGCGTATAAGGCCGATTGGACTTCGCTGGACAGCCGCCCCGTTCCGACATGGTGGAGTGATGCAAAATTTGGAATATTCATACATTGGGGCATCTATGCCGTGCCGTCGTATGCGCCGACGGATTCTGAGGCCGGACACGGCAGCGTATGCTATTCGGAATGGTATCACGGTCGTCTGCTTCTCAAGGAGAAGTCGTTTCTCGATCACCACGAGAAGGTGTATGGAAACGCACCGTATGCGAATTTCGCTTCGCAGTTTCGCGCTGAGAACTTCAAACCGGCGGTCTGGGCGAAAATATTCCGCAAATCCGGCGCGAAATACGTGGTCCTGACGTCAAAACACCACGATGGTTATGCTTTGTGGCCGAGCTCAAGGACTCCATATTTCAATTCGGTGGCCATCGGCCCGGGACGGGACATTTGCGGCGAGCTTGGTGATGCGGTACGGGCGGAAGGGTTGAAGTATGGATTCTACTATTCCTTGTATGAATATGCCAATCCGCTCTGCACCAAGAATTTTCTGAATCGCAGTGACGTTTCACCGCTTTCGGGGAAGGACTGGTCTGCACATATGAATTTCCCGCAGTTGCGTGAACTTGTCGAGCGCTATCGTGCGGACATCATCTGGCCGGATGGAGAGTGGGATTTCACGGATAAGGAGCTGCGAAGCGAGGAATTCCTTGCATGGCTCTACAATGAATCTTCTGTTCGCGACCATGTTGTCGTAAATGACCGTTGGGGTAAAGGATGCCGAGGCCGTCACGGCGGACATTACACTACGGAATACGGATCGGTTGACGGTAATGGCGATGCTGGTGAGATATACCATCCATGGGAGGAATGCCGCGGAATCGGACGGAGCTTCGGTTACAACCGTTTTGAGACTGCGGCCGACTACATGTCCACAGAGGATATACTTGAGCTGCTCTCGAAGACTGTATCAGGAGGCGGCAATCTCCTGCTGGATATCGGCCCTACTGCAGACGGGCGCATTCCTCCGGTCATGGAGTGCCGTCTTCAGGAGGTGGGGAAATGGCTCGACAGTCATGGTGAGGCGATTTACGGCACATCGCGTGCGCAAGGGATTTCTACGCGTAGTTCCCGCGTATATCTTACTGCAAAGAAAGATTATGTATATGCAATCGTGTTCGGAGACGGATCTGTGCCTGTCCGCCTTAAGACATCGCGTCCGGTCGCACTTGTGGAGCAGATCGGCGATGCTCCGCTGCGTAAGGTGATGTGGAGCCAAGAGGACTCAACGGTCGTGTTTGAAGCAGCGCCCCGCACCGGCGTTGCGGTTACATTTAAAATTACATTGAAGAAAATGCAGAATGATGAAAGGCTTTAAGATATCAGTTGCGGCATTTTCGGTCGCGGTCATTTTTGCCACCGTAGCCGTCGGGCGGGAGTTGGTGGATTGTATTGATCCGTTCATCGGTGCTGTGACATATCCTGAATCCGGTCTTCGCGGTAATGAGGCCATTCATGGTTTCGGCAAAACCTTCCCTGGCGCTACAACTCCGTTCGGTATGGTGCAGCTTTCTCCTGATACTGTGACAGGCGGTGACAACGGATCAGGATATTCGTATGTTCACGACACGATAGAGGGTTTCAGTTTCACGCATATGAGCGGAATCGGATATTACGGCGAATTCGGCAATCTTCAGGTTATGCCGTCTGATTTGCCGAAGAGCGCTTTTTCCCACGACGAGGAGAGCGCGTCCGCCGGATACTACCGCGTGAGACTAGCCGATGCGGCAGTGACGGCAGAAGCGACGGCATCCCGTACGTCTGGAATGCTACGTTTTACCTATGAACGAGAGGGTGATGGAATCGTGAGGTTTGATCTCGCCAGGCGCATTGGCGAATTGTGGCGCGCAAAGCGGTTCGGCAGACAGAGTTTCACAATGACAGGTCAGGACACGTTCTCCGGTGAAATCGTATGTGACCACCGCGACGGCGGTTGGGGACGGGGGAAAGGTAAGGTCGATTATACGCTGAGATTCGCGGGAAGGCTTTCGCGGACACCCAATACGGTTGATGTCTTTGGCGGTTCCAGCAACTGCACTGTGCGGATGACATTTCCCGTCAAGGCGGGCGAATCGGTATCGGTACATGTGGCCATATCGTTCTCCGATATTCCGCAGACTCCGGCGGATTGCGATTTCGAACACATGCGGTGTGCGGCACGCAAGAGCTGGAGCAATGCACTTGGGAATATTGAAATCGAAGGAGGAACGGATGCCGAGCGCACCATTTTCGCAACGGCTCTGTATCATGCATTCATCGATCCGCGTGAAGTTGGAAGGGCAGTGCTGAATGGACATGACTTTACGCGCAGAACGGTCTTCTCCGGATGGGATGTATACCGCAGTGCGTTTCCTCTGTACACTCTGTTGCGACCTGACGTTGTATCGGATACTATCAATTCAATGATGGATACTGTGGTTTCTGGCAAACGCAAGACCTTGCCCCGTTGGGATATTTTTGGATGTCCGGAAGGATGCATGATTGGCCAGCCTCTTGTCTCAGTCATGGCTGATGCCTGGGAGAAAGGTATTCGCACATTTGATGCTCGTCTGGCTCTTGATCTTGCATGCCGATCATTGGAGAAGGAAGGCAATGACCGCACGCTCGGCTACAAGCCCGGAAGTCTCTCGGAGACGTTAGAGTTCGCCTATGCCGACTGGTGCTGTGCCAGGCTCGCGGAAATGTTGGGCGAGAAAGAGGTCGCGGCAAAGTATTTCGGTTATGCCCGGTCTTACACCAATTGCTGGTCAAAAGAGGTCGGTTGGATGCGTGCGCGTACTGCTGACGGTGGTTGGCTTCAGTGGCTAGGGCGCGAAAAGCACGGGCAGGGATGCGTGGAGGCGAATCCGTGGCAGCAAGGGTGGTTTGTGCCGCACGACATTGAAGGACTGATACGCCTGATGGGGGGGAGGCGCAGGTTTACGGAGGAACTGGAACGCTTTTTCTCCGTTGTGCCGGATGATTTCCGCTGGAACGACGGATACAACCATCCGAACGAACCGTGCCATACACTGCCGTTCCTGTTTGCGCATTCAACAAAGCCGGATGAAACGGGACGATGGACACGCAGGATATGTGAGAAGGCTTATGCGACCGGACCTTTCGGGCTTTGCGGCAACGAGGATGTGGGGCAGATGAGCGCATGGTACGTTCTTGCGTCCATAGGCATGCATCCGCTTTGCCCGGGTGACGGCAAATGGTATCTCACGGCACCTGTGTTCAAGTCGGTGAAGATACGTCTTGATCCAAGGTATTATTCGGGGCGTATGTTTGAAATCCAGGCGCCAAGAACAAAGCCAGGGGCGTGGCGCATAAAGGGCGTCAAGCTGAATGGACTGACGCTCGACCGCCGTTGGATATCGACATCTGAAGTGACTGCAGGCGGAAAATTGGAGATTGAAATCGATGAATAGACCCTACAAAATGCAACGCGCAAGCTGCGCGTCGTACGGTTGGGGTTAATGTAAATGGATGGGATAGGATTTCGTCCGCACTATAATCTTGAGAAAAGCTTTTCAAATGACATTTTTTGGCGTTGCGGCGGCGATGGCTGGAGCTGTGACGTGTTTGTCAGACGTGTTACCAAAGCATACCTAAGTATGGAACGGTAATTACCAAAACAGAATATAGTATGGTTTGGTATTGTTCTTGTTTGACGTATTTGCTATAATTTGAGGCATGAAAGCCATATCGAGAATATATGAGAGTGTTGTCAAACGCCATTTGGAGAATGAGCGCCAGATGGTATTTTTGTCAGGTCCGCGCCAGGTGGGAAAAACAACTTTGTGTGAATGCTTCCAAACGCGCTATTTGAATTGGGATAAGGGCTCAGATAGAGATATAATATTGTCTGGAGAAGAAGAGGTGGCAAGAGTCACCGGATTAGAACAGGCGTGCAAAGTTCAACCTATATTGACATTTGATGAGCTTCACCATTATAAGCACTGGAAACGATTCCTCAAGGGTTTTTTTGACGGATACGGAAAGAAAACAAAAATTCTTGTAACGGGTAGTGCGCGTCTCAACGTGTACAAATGGGGTGGTGACAGTTTGATGGGGCGTTATTTTCCTTATCGTATGCACCCATTTTCACTTGGGGAAATTATCCATACGGATGTAGCAGAAACCGAAATCCGTGCTCCGATTGATTCACTGCCTGAAGAAATGTGGAATCATCTGGTGAAGTTCGGAGGGTTCCCAGAGCCTTATGCCAGAGGAGATATCATGTTTCTGCGACGCTGGCAGCGGCTCAGGTTTGAACAGCTTGTTCGCGAAGATATTCGCAAGGATACGGCAATTCGTGAAATAGATCAGATTGAGTCGTTGGCACGTATTCTGTCGGAACGTTCGGGGGAACAGATTTCGTATGCATCTCTAGGTGCAGAGATTCAGATGAACGAAATTACGATTCGCAATTGGATTTCGACACTGTCATCTTTCTTTTATGGCTTTTGCCTGAAGCCATGGTCGCGTCATATTGCCAATGGAATTCGTAAGACTCCCAAATGGTATTTACGGGATTGGTCGGGCATCAAGGATGTCGGTAAACGCAATGAGACAATAGTTGCTTGTCATTTGCTTAAGGCTGTTGAATTCTGGACAGATATTGGATTGGGGGATTATGATCTTTTTTACCTGCGCGACAAGCAGAAACGAGAAGTGGATTTTCTAATTACCAAAGATGGTGCGCCATGGTTTATGGTGGAGGTGAAGACTTCGGACAGGTCATTATCCCCATCCTTGGCGCATTTCCAGAAGCAGACAGGGGCGCAGCATGCTTTTCAAGTCGTGTTCGATTTGCCGTTTGAGCCTGTTGATGCGTTTTCTTATACTGAACCTGTTGTCATTCCTGTGACAACATTACTTTCACAATTGGTGTAAAATATCTGATTGCACAAGAAGTTCACCAAGGTGTCGAACCGTATTATAAAGAAGAACCTTGAACGGCTGGTTGAGGTTAAAGCGAAGATCGAGGTGCGTTGTTTCAGTGCCGAACTGTACGGACGGCGCGGATCTCGCCGCCCGTCATCGCTATCTCAACTCTATCGGCATTCCGGAGTCGTCGATAGTCGATCTTAAATACTACGATTACGCTCGCTCCAAGTATCTTGCTCTCGGCATGAAGGATACAATGTCGTAAATGTATTTGGGGAATCAAGGGATCCTTCAGGGGAGTGAGATAAGTTTAAAAGAGTGGGTGGATGAATGATTTCTGTTGATTCTTGAAGGGACCCTTCAAAAGGCAACGCGCAAGCTGCGCGTTGTACGGTTGGGGCGGATTGTGCGGCTCGCGAGTACGTTCGCCCTCCCGGTGGGGTGACGAATCGCGGCGCGTTGGGGACAACGCGCCCGGTGTTGTCTCACAGCATATCATTGCCGGAGCAATAAACGTTCTGTCTGATATGATGGTATAATTTGCGGCATGGTGAAAGGCATGCGTATATTCCATCTGTGCGCGATAGCCGCCGTTGCTGCGGCGGTATTTGCGGTTGTCTGTATTGTGCGGACCAAATGCGGTGTGACGCTGCCGGTGTGTGCGGATATGACGGCGGCGGAGCCGGAGATAAAACCTGTTTCGCTCGGAGAAGATGAACTCTCTGCGCTTCGCTGGCTCGATTGTGTGACGGGCGAGCTTCCTCCGGCGCAGGAACGCGAATGGTGGGGCGCGGCGTCAGTCCGACAGTTCGGGCTTTTTGCCCTGCGCTACAACATCGCATTCGCCGGATATGCCGCCGCCGTGCTCGGCATGCGCGGAAACGACGCGGAAAAGGCGACGGCGGGGCGGATTCTCGGCAACTGCATAGAGCGGATGCTGCGTCGTGACGTGTGGGCGTATTCTCAGGCGAAGAACTATTGGGGCATGAAGCCTTGGGCGCCGGATCCGTGCTATCGGGAGAACGTGATGTACACTGGGCATCTTCTGCAGCTGCTTGCGTTGTATGAGTGTTTCACCGGAGACAGAAAATATTGGGAGAAGGGGTTCGATTTCGTATGGAAGGACGGACGGCGGGCGCATTACGACGTGAAGCGTCTGATTGATGTCACGGTGGAGCAGATGCGTATGAATCCTTCCGGCGGAATAACCTGCGAACCGGATCTTCTCTTTTTCCCGTGCAACAACCATCCGCATGTGGCGCTTTCGCTGTTTTCGAAGCTTGGGCACGGAGATTGGACCGCCGATGCGCGTCGATGGGAACGATGGGCGGTAAAGCATTTCTTCGGGCCGGTTTTCGGTGGCGGAGCGCTCAACATCGTGCAGCACGTGAAAAGCGGCATCATGTATCCGCGCGGACACAACGGGCTGGACGCATGGTCGCTTCTGTGGTACGAACCTTGGGCGGCGGACCGACGTGTGGCGCTCGCCATGTGGAAAGAGTGCGTTAAACGCATAGATTGGGAAGCGTTTGCGGAGGATCCCGATTGCCGGAAGAAGTTCGCCAACTGTTGCGATCCTGCGAATGTGCCGCCGGTAACCATTGTTTCATTTCTTGCCGCCGCCGCGAGAGAGTGTGGAGATGCGGAAACCGCCGAGCGGCTTGAAAGCGTCGCAGATAGATCTCTTGTGCGCAAAAATGGCATGCTCTATCTTGATGTCGGTAGGGAATGGCGCATCGGCGCGACGGCGAACCGCATAATATCCCTCGCCATCGCCAACGGCTCAAGTTTTCGCGCATTCCTGCGGCGGTGAAAGTGTTTCCTCGACCGGTGGAAAATCTGGGGTGAGACCCCAAGAAGAGTTATAATTTCGTTTGTGAATCTGGGTATTTTGTGAACTATTGTAGTTTGGTGGTATGTAAGATTTCGTCCGCACTGTAATCTTGAGCATCAGTCCAAACCGTATTCTCAGCATCATTTGCAGCTGGAGAATGGGCGCGTTGTCCCCAACGCGCCGCGATTCGCCGCCTAGTACTGGAACATCTGGGATTGGACCTTTGGAAATGCGGGTACAAAAAAAGAGCGTCGTTTCCGACGCGCCAGAGTTGTGTTCTGCTGTTTTGTGGTTCATGGATTTTTCCTTGTTTTGTTTACTTGAAATCCCCGTCCAATACCTGTTGGAAGGGGTGAAAGTACTGTTTCCTGAAAGATTGGAAAATTAAA
>JAZOAC010000080.1:0-3794 GCA_045595285.1 Kiritimatiellia bacterium
ACGTGCTGGAGCTTGAGGAGACGCTTGCGGTCGTGCGCGTCCTCGAAGAGGGCTGGGGTGGCAAGATCGATTTCACGGACGTCCTTCTTCTCCTGAAGATCGACGGCGAATGGAAGTGCGTCGCCAAAGCGTACAACCAGAACTCAAACACGGTCGAGAAGTAAGGTCGTATCGACCGGGACGATCTACTGCATCGTGGGCAAGATCGCCAATGTCATTGCGGAAGAGGCCGGTTCCGAACAAAGTGAGTCATAAGTTTTCGTACCCTATTGACATCCATCCATCATTTTGCTATACTGCTAAATGTTTTGAGGCACACCAGATGAAAAGATACGACAGAGAAGCGATAGAGCCCAATGCGGCGTTCTTCAAGGCGCTCGGACACCCGACGCGCCTGTGGATAGTCGAACAGCTTGCCGACGGCGAACATTGCGTGTGCGAGTTCGTCGAGGCTGTTGGCGATGAGTTCCCGACCATCAGCCGCCACCTCGCCGTCCTCAAGGATGCGGGCGTGGTCGTCGACGAACGGCGGGGGAAGTCGATCTACTACCGGTTGTCCTGTCCGTGCGTGGCAACCATGCTGGAGTGCTTGAAGACCAGGAATCGGTAACAGCTTCTTTTTTAGCCTATCATTTAGCAAACCAGCTAAACAACAACAAGAAAGGACCAACAGAAATGCTAGGAGCATTCACTCATTTAGCCGATTGGCTAACCTATGACGTTCTCGGTCTTGCCGCCGAAACGAAACTTGCGGATGCCGTACACTTCTTCATCGAGGACACGTCCAAGATCTTTGCACTGCTCGCCGCGATGATATTTGTCATCGGCTTCCTGCGGGCGGGGCTGGACGCAAATCGGATCCGATCGTTTCTGTCCGGGAAGAGCCGGTTCGTCTGCTATTTCCTCGCTGCAACGCTCGGCGCGGTGACGCCGTTCTGCTCCTGCTCATCGATACCGCTCTTCCTCGGCTTCACGGCGGCGCGGATTCCGCTCGGCATCACGATGGCGTTTCTCATCACGTCGCCGTCGGTGAACGAGGCAGCTGTCGCGATGTTCGCAGGGTCGCTCGGTTGGGGGCTCACCTCGCTCTATGTCGGGCTTGGACTCCTCTCCGGCATCGTGGGCGGTATGTTCTTCGACGCAATACGTGCTGAACGCTTTCTGATTGCGCTTGAGCCGCTGTCTGCGCCCTGTAAATGTTCGTGCGGGGGAAAAGGTTGTGCCATGTCAGCCCGCCTTACATTCCGCGAACGCCTCTCGTTCGCCATCGGGGAGACGCGCGACATCTTTCGCCGAATCTGGCTTTGGGTGCTTGTCGGTATCGCACTGGGGGCGGGGTTGCACGGATTCGTGCCGGACGGTTTCATCGCCGCGCATCTTGGCAACGGACAGTGGTGGACAGTTCCCCTCGCCGTCGTGATTGGCATTCCTACATACGCAAACGTGACGTCTGTCATCCCCATAACGGGGGAACTCATCAACAAGGGACTGCCTGTCGGCACGGCATTCGCGTTCATGCTTTCCACGGCAGCGGCATCCGTCCCTGAGTTCATCATGCTCAAAAAGGTCATGACGGGAAAGCTCCTCGCACTTTTCGCCGCCTACCTGTTCGCGTATTTCGTCATCTGCGGATGGACACTCAACCTCTTTTACTGAAAAAGAAAGTAACAAACCATGAAAGAGCAGACGAAACTTTCCTTCTTCGACCGACACCTCTCCATCTGGGTTGTCCTGTGCATGGCGGTGGGTACCCTTGTCGGGAAATGCCTTCCCGCCGTTCCAGCCGCGTTGGGCCGACTTGAAGTGGCGCACATCTCGCTGCCTATGGCCTTCTTGATTTGGCTGATGATCTTTCCGATGATGCTCAAGGTCGATTTCGCCAGCATCCGAAACGTCGGGCGCGAACCGCGCGGCCTCTTTGTGACGTGGGGCGTGAACTGGATCGTCAAACCGTTTACGATGTTCGCGGTCGCGTGGTTCTTCTTCCACGTTGCGTTCCGCCCATGGATTCCCGCCAACCTTGCAGGCGACTACCTTGCGGGCGCGGTCCTCTTGGGCGCGGCACCCTGCACGGCGATGGTGTTCGTGTGGTCGCAGCTGACGAAAGGCGACGCCGCCTACACCGTCGTGCAAGTGGCGACGAACGACCTCATCATCATTTTCGCCTTTGCCCCGATCGTCAAGTTACTGCTGGGCGTGGGCGGTGTCGCCGTGCCGTGGGGAACGCTTCTCTCCTCCGTGGGTCTGTTCGTCGTTGTGCCGCTTTCCCTCGGCGTGGTCGTGCGCCACACGGTCGTGCGGCGGTACGGCGAAACGTTTTTCCGCGAACGATTTCTACCGAAGTTCTCTCCGCTGACGATGGGTGGGCTCCTTGCGACGCTCATTCTCGTCTTTACGTTCCAGGGATGCGTCATCCTCGACAGCCCGCTTCACATCGCCCTGATTGCCGTGCCGCTCGTGGTGCAGACGTTTCTCGTCTTCTTCCTGTCGTGGGCGATCTGCCGCCGACTCGCGCTACCGAGGGAAATCATGGCTCCCGCCGCGATGATCGGGGCGTCCAATTTCTTCGAATTGTCCGTGGCGGTCGCCGTCTCTCTCTTCGGCACGTCATCGCCCGTCGCGCTTGCGACCGTCGTGGGCGTTCTTGTAGAAGTCCCCGTCATGCTCATCCTCGTCAATATCCTCAATCATGGAAAACACAGATGAAAGGAACAAACCAAATGAACATCAAAATCTATGGCACGGGATGCCCGAAGTGCAAGACGCTCGCCGCCAACGTCGCCGCCGCGCTTGCGGAAGCCGGCCTTGCGGCGGAAGTCGAAAAGGTGACGGACATCGACGCAATCGTAGCGCGTGGAATACTCTCGACGCCCGCCCTTGAAATCGACGGCGAGATCGTCGCGTCTGGTCGCGTTCTTTCGCCGGGGGAAGTACGTCGTATCATCAATCCTGAAGCTGCCCAAACAACCACTTCGACGCCAAGGCGCAAAACCTCCGCCTTGCGGCGGATCGCGGGCGCAGCACTTGTCGCATTTGCGCTCGTTGGATTGGCCTGGCCGTTTCTACGCGGAAGCACCGAAAAGCAATCCATTCAGGAAACCGTTCCGCAATCGCGCACCGACGCGACAGCCGTGTACTACTTCCACGGAACCCAACGCTGCATGACCTGCAACAAGATCGAAGAAATAGCGCGCTCCGCCGTCGAGGAACGGTTCGCGGAAGAGTTGAATGCCGGACGACTCCGCGTCGAGTCCGTCAACGTCGACGATCCCGCGAACGAACATTTCATCCGCGACTTTCAACTGACGGCACGTACAATCGTCATCGCAAAAGGCAAAGACTACCAGCGCCTCGACAAGACATGGCAGCTCGTCCATGACGAAGACGCATTCAGGAGATACGTGCAGGAGAACACTGCCGCCATGCTTGTAAAGGAGGCATCGGAATGACCATCCTTTCCGCGGCAGCCGTTGCAGCCTACCTCGGCGTCCTCTGCGCCATCAGCCCTTGTCCGCTCGCCACGAACATCGCCGCCGTCGGATTCGTCTCGCGTGGTCTTTCGCCCGTACGGACGCTTCTTGGCGGACTGCTTTACGCCACCGGGCGCGCCGTCATCTATGTGCTGATTGCCGTTGCGCTCGTCAGCGGCATCGCCGCCGCACCGGAACTCTCGCACGTCCTCCAGAAGCACATGAACCGCGCAATGGGGCCGATTCTCGTCATCGTCGCAACGGTGCTGCTGGGACTGATTCGTCTGCCGTCTTTTGGCACAGGTCGTTTCTCCGCCGTACAGA
>JAZOAC010000081.1:0-36528 GCA_045595285.1 Kiritimatiellia bacterium
TGGCCGTGGAGCACGAAAGTGGCCATCGACTACGAGCTGACCTGCAACCCCGGCGAGACGTGGGACGTGTCGCTTTCGGTCAAAGACGCCGACGGCAACGACGTCACGGGGGTTTCCAACGCGATATCCGGCGACACCGATAACGTCTCCGGCGGCGCGCGCAGGCTCGTGTGGGATCCGGGGCGCGGTCTCGCGACGGGCTCGGCTCCCGTGCTTTCCTACACGCTCTCGCTTTCCGCGCCGCTCGGCAAGAAGTACATGATCGTCGATCTTTCGAACGGCCGGGATGAAAACGGTATGTTTTCCGTTTCGTATCTCGACGAACCGCCTTCCGGCGGATTCAATACGGATGAATACAAGACGACGAAGATGGTTTTCCGCCGCTGCCGTGCCGGGTCGTTTATGATGGGCTCTCCGGAAGCGGAGGCGGGGCGCAATCAGTATTACAACGGAAGTTCCGAAAATTCGCTTGACGGGCTTGAAAGACGGCATAAAGTGACAATCACCAAAGACTTCTATCTGGGATTGTTTGAAGTGACCGGCGGGCAGGCGTATTTTCTGTGGGATGAAGCAAACAGCCAGTCCGATATCACGTACGCCTTGAGAAGAGTGATTCCATGGAAATACCGGCAGCCGTCCGCGAACACGTACAATGATGTTGATTGGGCGGCAAGCACCGATGTCGAAGCCGAAAGCTTTATCGGCAGGTTCCGTTCGAAAATTCCCGCAGGAGACCGGATTCGGGGTTATGTGTTCGATTTACCCACGGAAGCGCAGTGGGAATACGCCTGCCGCGCCGGAACGACCAATGTCTGGAATAACGACGGCTCCGCTTCTCCGGTCGCCGCGTACGACAGCAGCGGCAACAATGTCGGAAATCTCGCGGACTCTGTTCTGGATCTGCTTGGCATCTACCGGTACAATTCTTCAAATGGATACAAGCCGAGGTCAAGTGCCGGCAAGCCGGGAAGCTGCCTTCCGAACGGCTGGGGCTTCTACGATATGCATGGAAACGTCGCGGAAATCTGTCTGGACGCGTACCCGACCGCAGGCAACGACGGAAGCGACGCGGTCGATCCCGTTCTTGGCGCGGGTGTGACGGGGGCGAGGATCGCCCGCGGCGGCAGTTGGTACTGGAAGGCCTCGCATTGCCGCTCGGCCGCGAAAAACAGAGCTCCGGTGCAGACGGCGTATGAATATATCGGCATCCGTCTGGCTCTTGTTCCGGAACGTCCGGCCGCACAATGAAAGGCTCGTCAAAATCATTTTTTCTCGCGGCGGCGATTCTTGTCTCTGCCGCCGGTTCACCGCTGTTTGCCGCCGATGTCACGGTAGAGGCGGGAGGCGAGAAGTTTTTCATAAGGGAAGGCGACGGGCGCATTTTCCGCCTCGTCGACGGCAGGCAGCAGCGCGTTTTGCTGCGCACTCTCCGTGTGAAAAGCCCGGAGGTTTCCGGGCAGGCCAATCCGGACGGCAGGGGTGCAAAACTTACGGTCAAGGAGATATTCCCGTCCTTCACAATCGTTCGCGGCGAATATTCGCTTTCGGCTGCCGCGGCGGGGAAAACCGAGCCGTTCAGCGGAGGGCGGCTTATACTGGAATTTCTTTTCCGCAAGGATCTTCCCGGATTCGTCGCCGTTGAGACACTCGTCGCCGACAAGCCGTTCTTCTTCGGAGGGTGGAGTGTCCTTCTCGCGCCGCCCATCGCGCGCTTTGCAAAAGACGGGGAGGATTTCCGCAACTATCCGACGCGGAAGGAATTGAGATCGGTTGTCGGAGGATATCGCACGAATGCGGCCAAGTATATCGTAGGCGAAGAACCCGGCGGTACACGTTGGTGGATGGGACGAGAATTTGGGGCGTTTGAACCGAGAGGCGACTCGAAGCCCGGCAGCTTCCGTGCGGGTCCGGTCGGCGAGGCATCGCGGCAAAAGCCCCTTGAAAAGGGCGACAAGGTGTCCGTCTCGGTCGCAGTCGGCGTCGTGAAAACGCCCGCCGACATCGAAAGCATGAGGGCGCAACGGGCGATGCAGCCGGGCTTTCTGGGCCTTAACGCCGTATTCGAGCCGGAGGAGGCGGACGCTCCGCCGCACGAAGAACTTGCGCGGCGAATCACCGAGATAGCCGCCGCGAACGCCGCGCTTCCGGATGATACAGGGGACGAATATCTCGACAGCATGAAGGCGATGACGGATTATTTTCTCTCCTTCATGAAGAGCGACCTTGAGGCGGAGGAGACGATCGCCTTCGGTTCAAGGCGGAAGAAAATCGACGCGCGATACCGCCACTACATGGACGGACGCATCGACAAGAACTCGCGCGAACTTCTTGCCCTCCAAAAGGAACTCGCCGCGCGCGCGGACGGCTTGCGCACGCGGAAAATCACCCCCATGAAAACCGTCAAGTACAAGCGGGGCGTGCGGCCTGAAATCGCGGACGGCGGCTTCAGCGTCGACGGCAAGGAGATTCTTTTCATCGGTCCGGACACATGGATGAACGTGCGGGGATGGCGTAACGCCGATATTGACGTTATCGCTAAAATGGGTTTCAATCTGGTGGACTGCTTCTATGTCGGCGGCACGAACTACGCTGATATCGTGAAGAGATGTGAGACGAACGGAATCTGGTGCATCTGGGGCTCCGCGCTCGATACGGACAAGGATTTTCCCGGCTATGTGAAGAAAATGACCGAGGAGCAGGAGAACGCATTCAGGGGCGTCGGGTACTGGCTGGGACCGCTCGTTCCTTCCAATCCTGCGCCGGAGTTCGTCTATCAGGTGTCGTTCCCCGAGCAGTGGACCAGAAAGCGTGAAGAAACGCCCGAATGGGCGGAAGAGTTCAGAAAACACCTCGAAGGGAAATTCGGCTCTCTCGACAAGCTCAACGAAGCCCTCGGCACGACGTTCGCCGGCTGGAACGAAATCGACTTCGCGTCCGCGCTCAAGAATCCGCCGCTCAAATACGAAAGCTTCCGTTTCAGGATGCGGGAAAACATCAGGAAGTGGAACCCCGTCCAGAAGCGTCTTGAGAAAAGGTTTGGACTGCCGCGCAGCACTCATTTCTCAAGCTACTACAATCTCGACGGACTCGATCCGCTCGTCACGCTCGCCGACTTCGAGGCGCACTGGGGCATGTTCGACATCGTCGGCTTCGACGGTGGCTTCGGACTTGAAAGCGCGGAGTTCGCGATCGACTTCGCGAAGGGCGGGATCGAGCTTGATATGGCGAGAAGCTTCTATCCCGAAAAGCCGGTCGGCAACAACGAAAACCACGTCATCATCGACGGCATCTACCGCGATTACGACGAGAAGGCCATTTACCTTACGAACATTCTCTCCTATCTGCTCGGGCAGAATGCGGGGTCGATCTGGAACTGGGCGAATACGCGCCATACGTACGGAGAGTACGTTTTTACCCGCGTCAACACATGTGCGGCGACGATCCGCACGGCGCTGGACCTGAGGCGGTTCCCGGAGGAGGTGGCCGCGATGCGCCGGACGGAGAATCCGCCGTTCCGCATTCTCCATTCGCTCCCCTCCATGCAGAACGAATCCTACGTGCGCTCGCTCTACGGCATTTATGCCGCGTGCTCCTTCACCGGCTGGCCGGTCCGCTTCTTGAGCGAACGCGACCTCCTGCGCGGCGATTTCAAGGGCGCGAAGATAGTCGTCGTTCCGGACGCGCGATGCGTATCTGAGAAAACGTTCGCCAAGCTCGCCTCTTTCGCGAAGAACGGCGGAATCGTCATCGCGGACGGCGAAAAGGCGCTTCTGGGCGACGAATGGGGGAAGAGCGTTCCGTCGCGTCAGGCTGATGCGCGGCGCTTCCGCCGCATTGCGGACTCCGGCTCGCGGACGCGCTTCAACGCGCTCGCCGCCGCGCTCGATGAAATCGGCGCACGTCCGCCGCTCGCGCTTTCCTGTGCGGACGGATCGCGTCCGTACGGAGTCATCTGGCGCACGGGGAGAACCGCCGCCGGAGAGCGCGTCGCGTTCATCGCAAGCATGAACCGCAGAGAAACCGCGCTTCGACTCGGCGGAGAGTGGCGCGAACTCCTGAAGGGCCGCGATGTTTCCGGGACGTTCGCGCTCGCTCCGTGCGAAGTGCTTCTGCTGAAAGGGAGCCGTCCATGAAACGTCGATTTCTCTTTGCTGCTTGTGCCGCGCTGACGACATTGTCTACGGCTGCGAAAATCCAGATGGGCGCACCTTTTGCCGACGGGGCAGTCCTGCAACGCGGAAGGGCGGTTCCCGTGTGGGGTAAGGTTGCGCCGTCGGACGGTGCGCTGCGGCGTGTGAAGGTGACGATTGCCGGACAGACAAAGATTGCAGAAACAGGGACGAACGGCGAATGGAAGGTTCTTCTCGATCCGTTGGATGCGTCAAAGGAAAGCCGCACGATGACGGTTGTGGAACTGCAAGACGGAGGAAATTCAGAATCCGTGGCGGATTCGATCGAAATCAAGGATATCCTCGTCGGCGAGGTTTGGTTCGCGTCGGGACAGAGCAACATGGAGTGCCCGATATGGGGCAGTAGCACTCGATACCGCGACATGAAGGGCGGATTCATGACGACTATGACGCGCCTTCCGAATATTCGCTATGTCAAATGCTTTAGAACATGGTCTGTCGAGCCGAAGGAGATTTCTGCGATATGGCGCAGATTTGTGCCCGAAGATCTGCAACGGTTCAATCGCATCAACACAGGCGTTGGAGGGCGAAAGTCGGAGGATATCTCGCTTTCAGCCATGGCGTTTTACTATGCGCGCGAGCTCTACCTCGCGCTTGACGTCCCTATCGGGATAGTCGACGCGAGCTGGGGCGGCAGCAACATCGACGCCTGGACGCCCAGGTGCGGCTACGACGATTGCGACGAGGCAATCAGGAATACGGCAGAATATCAGGTGAAAATGGTTGGTGTGGACAAGCGGTATCCCATAACAGAACGACGCCAGCAGCCTACCGTCATATACAATGGAATGGTTGCCGCGTTCGCGCCGATGGCAATGCGGGGTCTAATCTGGTCCCAGGGCTGCCACAACTGGAAGGAGCCTGAACTCTATCGCGCAAAACTCCATGCTCTCTACAATGGCTGGTGCCGCGAATTCAACAATCCCGATCTTAGTTTCTACCTCGTTCAGCCTTCGCCGTACACGCACAACTGGCTCGGCATCTGCATGGCGCAGACCAGTTTTTGCAGCGAACAGAAGAACGCCGCGCTGGCAGTAACCGCCGATGCGGGCAACTTCTACGACATTCATCCGAACGACAAGGAGATTGTCGCGAAACGTCTTGCTCTCCATGCTCTCAAGCGCGATTACGGTTTTGACATCCCCGAAGACGACTCTCCTGTCGTAAGGTCGGTCACATGCAAGGATGGCAAAGCTATCGTCTCGTTTGACAACGTGAAAGAATGGTATGTCTATGCAAAGGATCATTCGCGCAATCCGGCTTTCGAGCTGGCTGGCGAAGACGATGAATGGCATTCCGCCAAAATCGAGAACTTCCGGAAAAAGATAAACCGGAAAGGCGCAGAGGTCGATACCGACTTTATCGACGGACCGGATATCTTCCTCTCGTGCGAGGCGGTTCCTTTGCCGGTTAAAGTGCGGTACATGGGCAAGCCCAGAACCTCCGGAACGCTTTACAACGAGGCGGCATTGCCCCTTGGACCGTTTGAGGCGGCAGTGCGAATTGGAGGAAAATGATGCTGCATCCTGTCATAACAGCTCTCTTTGCGGCAACACTGGTTCCGGCACCGCGTGAATTCACCGCACGAACCGGTTATTGCAGTGCAGACGCGCCATTCCGGACTGTACGAGACTCGGAAATCCCTGCGGAAGGATATCGCCTCGCAGTGACGCCGGACGGCATCGAAATCGCGTCGCATGACGCAGGCGGCGAATTCTACGCCAGGGTGACGCTTTCGCAACATGCGGAAACTTCTGCCGACGGCACAACCAACTACCCCTGCTGCACGATCTCCGATTCGCCGCGTTTCAAATGGCGCGGATGCCTTATCGACGAGGGGCGTCACTTCTTCGGCAAGGAGACGGTCAAGAAGATGATCGACGCGATGGCGTACCATAAGCTGAACGTATTGCACTGGCATCTGACTGAAGACCAGGGCTGGCGCATCGACTTCAAGCGCTGGCCGGAACTCGCGAAAATGGGCGCGGTGAGGCGCGATGCGAAAGGCCAGCTTTACGGTCCGCATTTCTACACCGAAGAAGACCTCTCGGAAATCGTCGAATACGCGCAAAGCCGCCATGTGAAAATCGTTCCCGAACTGGAAATCCCGGGGCACTCCCGTGCCGCGCTTGCGGCGTTCCCGCAGTTTTCCTGCCTTGGCGAAAAACTTGAGCGCCGCGCCGATTCAACCTGGGGCGTCAAGCGCGAATTGTACTGCGCAGGAAACGACGATGCGATAAAGTTTCTTGAAGAACTGCTCGACGAATTCTGCCGCCTTTTCAAATATTCAGACACAATCCACATCGGAGGTGACGAGTGCCCCAAGGCGCGATGGCGCAGATGCCCGAAATGCCAGGCGCGGATAAAGGCTTTGCAGCTCAAAGACGAGAATCAGCTTCAGTCTTGGATGATGCGGCATTTCACCGGGTATCTTTCCAGGAAGGGGAAGCGCGCCGTTCTGTGGGAAGAGGCGACGGACGGAGGGCTTGCCGAAGGCGCTGCGGTTATGGCGTGGCTCGGAACGGAACGCGCCGTCGCGGCGGCGTCGAACGGAATCGATTGCGTCGTCTGCCCGCGGACGGTCGCCTATTTCGATCAGCGGCAGGGAATAGCGAACGATCCGTGGCGGGCAGACGGCAGGGGGCTTGAGCTTTCAAAGGTCTACGCCTTCGATCCGTCGAAGGGTTTCGCGCCGGAGTTCGCCGGACGCGTTCTCGGCAGCGAAGGACTTTTGTGGTCGGAAGGCATCAGTGAGCCGGAAGAATTGATGTGGATGGCGTTTCCGCGTCTTTCGGCGATGGCTGAAGTCCTGTGGACCGGAGGCGGGAATCGGGATTATGCCGACTTCACCAAGCGTCTCGCCGCGCATATTCCGCGCCTTCGCGCCAAAGGGATCGTCTGCGCCCCGACGCCGGACGGAGTCCCCGCGAACCGTGCCGCCACACCTGCCGCGAGGAAGACGGCGGAAGGCTACGACTGGATAGCGCGTCACGATTACATAATGGACGAAGCGCGGACGTGGCGGACGAATCCCCGGATCGTCTTTCTTGGCGACGGCATTTTCCATCGTGCGGCGGGAATCGAATCGATCGGTGAGACGAACGATTCGCTGACGCGTCCTGAATGGAAGGTACTCTTCGCCCCCGGCGAGCGGGTCCTCAATATGAGCTTCGACGGCGATAGGACCGAGAATATTCTCTGGCGGTTGGAGCAAGGCGAATTAAAGCGCGTAAAGCCGGAGATCGTATTCATCATGGCGGGGGGAGAAAATCTTCGCGCACGCCCTGACGGCTCGATTGATTCGCCGGAGGAAATCGCGCAGGCGGTCCGCAAGATCGTCGCCCATGTCCGCCGCGAACAGCCCAAAGCGGAAGTGCGGCTCTACGGTGTTGTTCCGCCGGAAGGGACGGATGCCGCCGCCGAGCGCGCCAACCGGTTGAACGCGCTCCTTGCAAGGATTCCGTCGTACATCGGCGCCAAAGGCGGAAAAGTCGAGTTCCATGAACGCTGGGACGGTGCCACACCGGTTTCGAGCCTCGCCATTGGGACGGACGGCGGGCGCGATATGACGGCGGATGTCATGGCGGCGGTCGACGCCGTGCGCGGCGCGGGTGGCGGCGCGGTTTCATTTGCTCCCGGCGAGTACCATTTCCGCTCGCCGGTGCGGATCCCGTTTTTTATTTCCAACCACGACAACCAGGACGGACATACGGCTTTTCTGCCGGTCACAAACATCGCCAATGCGGCGTTCCGTTCTTCGGGTGCACGGTTTGTCTGCCATGGCGAAGGTGTCGCATTCGCTCTGATCGATACGAAAGCCGTCACGGTCGAGGGAATCGTCTTTGATTATGTCCGGCCGCGCTTTTCAGAATGGCGGCTTAAAGACGGGAAATTGACTGAGACCGATGCCCAGTTTACATACGAGAAACGCGACGGAAAACTGTATGCCGTCGGTCCCGGCTGGAGCGAACTTCAGCGTCTCGCTCATTTCTTCGACGGCAAAACGCTCGCTCCGCTCGGAACGAAGTGGTGGGACGGGTCGGCGGACAAGGTCTTCAACGGTTTTGCCGACGGGACGATCGTCGTCACCCGTCACGGGTACAGACCCAATCCGTGCGTCTTCCTCTACAGAGCCGACTGCACGTCGTTCAAAAACTGCGGCGCGTTCGCGGCGGGGGGCATGGGACTTCTCGCGCAGAGATGCGACACCGTCGCGGTCAACGGATGGCGCACGCGCGGAAAGAGGCTGACCGGACTTCAGGCGGACGCGACGCACTTCTCGAACTGTCGCGGGATGGTGTCTGTCGAAAACTCGCTTTTGGAAGGGATGGTCGACGATGGGATAAACGTGCATTCCACGGCGCTTAGGATTTCTGCAATTCATCCCGACGGACGGATAGTCTGCAAATATGCGCACGTGCAGTCCACGGGATTCGAGGTGTTCCTTGCGGGCGAAACCATCCGCTTCATCAAGGCGGCGACGATGGAGCCGGGCGGAGAGCGTACCGTCGAAAGCGTCGAGTGGAAGGCGCATGACGAGATCGAGCTTCTTGTCGCGGGCGGTGTGCCGCCGGAGATCGCGGCGGGAGATGCGGTTGAGAACGCAGACTGGCAGCCGGCCGTCGTGTTTCGCGGCAATACCGTGAGGAATATGTCGCCAAGGGGTTCGCTTTTCGCGACGCCCGGGAAGATCGTCTGCGAAAGCAATCTCTTTTCGTCCGTGAGAGGAGCCGCGGTTCTGATTGCGGCGGATGCGAACAACTGGTACGAGACGGGTGCATGCCGCGACATGACGATCAGGAACAACACGTTCCGCCGCTGTACGATGAAAGGCGGGAAGGGCGTTATACAGATCACTCCGAAAGTGCCGCGCATCGAAGAGCAGAAAGTGCGCTACCACCAGAACATAACGATTTGCGGCAACAGGTTTATCGAATGCCCCAAGCCCATGCTTTTCGCCGTCAGTGTCGACAATGTAGCGGTGCGTGAAAATATTCTTGAAGAGAGTAACGACGGGATTGTTTGCTCGTTTTCCGAAAATATGACGACAAACGGCAATGAAAGGGGAGAGGCGCGATGAGCGAAATGACGACAATGGCGTCTGGCGGCGCCTGCTTCAGGGACGATTGCGCTGGTACGGCCACGATAATTTAATCAGGAAGGATCAATTATGAAAAAAAGGGGTCGGCAAATGAGAAACAAGACGATGCGTTGTGAAATGATGGCAGTCATGCTGTCTGTGTGTACGTGTCTTGCGTGGCGCGGCGGTTGCTGACGAAGCGGTAGAGCGCGTGGTTGCGCGACCGTTGAAGGTATTGATGATCGGCAACAGCTTTTCACGTCCAGTCGTCTTTCATCTTCCAAAGCTCGCGCGCGAAGCCGGAATGAACCTTGACATCGCCTCTCTCTACAGCGGCGGCTGTCCGCTCGAGCGGCATGTCAAGAATCTCCGTGCGGGGAAGAAATCGTATGAAGTAAGATGGAATTATGCTTCAGGCGTAGAGCCGCGTTTCGTCAAGAATCTTGTCATCGATGCAGGTTCTGCAACGGAAGACTGCAAAGGCAGGGGTTCAGTCAACGATCTATTGTCCGGCGACGACTGGGATATCGTTACCATACAGCAGGCGAGTCCGCTTTCATGGCAGCCGGAGACATACGAACCGTGGGCGGACGAATTGATTGAAGCCATCCATGCACGCGCGCCTAAAGCGAAGATAATGGTTCAGCAGACGTGGAGCTACAACGCCGCCGACGCGCGCATTTCGCCGGGCGGACAGTGGGGCTTCGATCAGACTGGAATGTATGAACGAATCCGAGACGCCTATGCCGCGTTTGCCGCCAAACGTGGCCTTGAGCTGATAAAGGTCGGTGATGCCGTGCAAGCCGCGCGCAAGGAAGGCTGGGAGCCAGTAGGTCGAAAGAGGGACACTATTCATCTAAACCGGGCGGGCGAAGCTCTGCAGGCACGCGTTTGGCTGAAGGCGCTTTTTGGCGTCGAGAAGGTCGGAGCTAATTGAAGGAAGTGCTATGTCTCAGTTTGAAGGAATAGAGGTGCTGGACTACAGCGGTCCGAATTACAAGGCATTGACGGCTTTCGGATCGTGGCGGGTCGCGTTCCTGAACCATGGAGACAAGTTCGCGCCTGAACGCCCCGAACGTCTGGAGCGTCACATGGAGTAGGTGAAGATTAAATGATTTTATGATATAATGCGGCATATTAAAGGAGCTTCTGATAATGAAAAAATACATTTCGGTTGTCCACGGCAGGCAGTGTTTTTTGTCACTGTCGGTTGCGGTGATTGTTGCCACACTGGGGCATGCCGCAAATAAACCGGTTATCGCAAATGTTGCAGAATCAGATCCGGGTGATTCCCGGAATTTGACCGTCACCTACGATCTTAAGGAATCGGTTGGAATAGTCACATTCGACATCGAGACCAACTGTGTGGATGCGGCAGGCGTCGAGCGGTGGGTAAGCATCGGAAGCAAAAATCTCCGATACGCAAGCGGTGATTGCAATAGAATTGTGGAACCGGGGCTGGGAAGGAAATTCGTGTGGCACGGCCGCAAGTCCTGGCCGGGACACAAAACGCATCCCGTAAAGGTCCGTGCCGTGGTGAAGGCCGTTGCGACGAATACGCCGCCAGATTACATGGTCTGCAACCTGAAAACCGGAGATCGGCTGTATTACGACAGTGCCGATTCGCTCCCCGGAGGCATCGAGAGCGATGATTACCGCAAGCATCTCCTGCTTATGCGCAAGATTCCGGCACGAGGCGTGACGTGGCACTATGGAGTCAAGCCTGACAGGCCGGAGTACAAGGGAGATTACAATACCGACTACAAGGTGGCGTTCACCCGCGACTATTACATGGGAGTGTTCGAGGTTACGCAGTGGCAATGGAATTATGTCTGCGTGACGCGTGAAGGCTATGTGAGCCGTACATATATACCGATGTTCCCCGGAGACACCAATCCCTTTGACGGAGGTGGTAATACAGATCAGATCAGTTCCGCCCATGGCATCGCCGGAGGGGATATCCCGTGGCCGAACGGAACCGATGCGGACTACGAACTTCCCGGGACAACAGGCTTTCTCCGAAAAGCACGTGAACTGACGGGGCTCGGTCTTTATCTTCACTTTCCGACGCAGTGGCAGTGGGAGTATGCATGCCGCGCTGGGACAACCACGGCATTCAGCAATGGCGGTAAACTTGGAGCGGCAGACGAAACGGCAAACGATTCCCTTGATCTTATCGGGCGTTATGCAGGCAACGGCGGCATTGTTGACAATGGCGACGGAACAAAGACTACAAACGGCACGGTGCGTGTAGGCAGTTACGAGCCAAATGCGTGGGGGCTCTATGATATGCACGGCAATGTATGGGAGTACTGCCGTGATCATCGCGGTTGGGGTGCCGCTGACGGTTTCGACCATTCCAAGGTCAATGCCGTGCATGTCGATCCGATCGGTCCGACGAATGGAACATCCGGTGTGATTTATTCTCACACCAACCGACGGGGCGGAGATTGGCGGTCGCCGCCGCTTGAATGTACAAGCAGCTGGCGAGGTGGCAGTGTGCAGGTTTGGCAGTCGGAAGCTTTCTGGACCGGTTTCAGGTTGTGCTTCACCATTCATTGAGGAGGTGAGAAATGAGATTGTTTTTTGAGGCTTGTGTTTTTCTGGCGGCAGCCACGGCTGTTGCTTCGCCTGTCGTGGAAAATGTGTCCGTGTCGATGCGCCCCGATGCCCGCACTGTCGAGATTGAATACGATCTTACCGGTGCACCGGGAATTGTGACGGTCGATGTGGAGACGAATACGGTGGATGAAGCCGGGAACGAAACGTGGGCTTCAATCGGTCTCGGGAATGTCTCGTGCGCGGTAGGTGATGTGTTCAAGCTTGTAGAGACCGGGACGGAACGGAAAATCTGGTGGTGCGCCGAGAAATCCTGGCCCGGACGCACAATCGGGAGTTTAAGCGGGATGCGTGTTGCGGTTAAGGCGTCCTCGACAAACACTCCTCCGGATTACATGGTGTGCAATCTTTTGACAGGAGACAGGTTCTATTACGACGCGGAGGAGCAGCTTCCCGGCGGGATCGACAGTGATGACTACCGCAAGCATCTTTTCCTGATGCGCAAGATTCCGGCGAGAAACGTGGTGTTCAGGATGGGGGATACGGAAGGGGCGTTCGGATTCGACGCTACACGTGAATATCCGCATAAAGCATCGTTTACGGAAGACTTCTATATGGGAGTTTTCGAAATTACGCATTGGCAGTGGGAATTCTGCCGAGGTGAAAAAGCTACGTATTTTACCGAGAACGGCGATACCCGTCCATGGTGCGACGCCGCCCCTGCAAAAGGGGTGTGGAGCGGAGATTTGCATTGGCCTACAAACAGTCAAGGTCAGCTGAACTATGAAGTTGGCGCATCGACTTTGATTGCCAAAATGCGGGAGGCGACAGGACTCGGACAATACCTGTTTCTTCCCACCGAAACGCAGTGGGAGTTCGCCTGCCGCGCAGGTTCGTCCAATTCGTTCAATAACGCCACCAGTCTTACTTCAAAAAATCCCACGACGCATGCGGGACTGGATCAGATTGCCCGCTATAAGGGAAATGGCGGTTATATCGGAGGCAGCGTAAAGCCTGATACCGTGACTGCGCCGCTCTCAAATGGCACCGCTCGCGTCGGCAGTTACGCTCCGAATGCATGGGGTCTTTATGACATGCACGGTAATGTGGCAGAATGGTGCGCCGATATGATAAACAGGTGGGATGGTCGTCCCAAGTTTATTCCGTCTGCATGGACTCTCGGCGGTGTGGTGGAGGATTGGCTTGGTCCGGGTTTGGATGAATTGGTCAAATATACGGAGCGGGTGAATCGTGGCGGACACTGGGCATCGCCGCCTGCGAATTGCCGCAGTTCATTCCGTAACAATACGCAGTTCTGGGGAGGCGATGGAGTGCCGTATGTCGGGGTTCGCCTTGTGTATACGCTCAAGGAATCGAAGTTGGCCTCTGTGCCGTCCAACCCCGTCAACGATCTTCAACCGTATTCCAATGTGGACGACAGTGTGGGAGCGGGCAGGAACAAAAATGATTTTTGGGATTTGACCGGACATCCGGGGCGGTATGTGTCCGTTGTGACAGCTTTGTTCCCGACGGACGACACTTCGGGTGCGGATTGTCTGGATACGACATTTCGTTCGGAGATGCCGTCCTCTACCGCCTATGCAATTGACACGACACCGGTTGAGTTTGTTATCACCATCCGCTGATTCCATTGCCGACGTGTGGACTGAAAATTGACATGAAGAGCGTATTCCATATTGCTGTGGCCGCTGCTTTGCTGTCATCGACTCTGTTTTCCGCTGAACGGGTTGCAAACGGCTCGTTGGCATCCGGAAAAGACGGATGGAATCTGTATCATGCGACAGTGGATGCAGCGGTGTCGTATGACGAGAGGGGCGGAAGTGTCAGGCTTGATTATGCGGCAGGAGACAAAGGACAGTCCATCATACATCAGGTTGTGCATCTCGATCAGAAGGAGCCGGCGGCATTTGCCTATTCCTGCATGACCAAGGCCGCCGGGCTTCCTGAAGATGCGGTTCCGTCTCACCGCACATATGGCGTAGAGCTTTGCGTTCAATATGCCGACGGTTCTTCGCAGTGGATAGCGCCATCGCGCAAGCCCGGCGTAGGTACGCATGGGTGGGAGCGGCTTTCAGGTGTGTTCACTCCGCCCCGTGCGGTCAGGAAGATCGTGTTCTATGCCCGATTGCGGTTGCCGGGACGGGTATGGTTCGACCAGTTCTCCATTGACGAGTTCGATCCTCCGAGGTCTGATCTGAAAGGATGCCGCATCGTCGAATCGGATGATGCCGTCACATTGGAGAATGATTATGTGAAGCTGGTGTTTGAGCCTGCTAACGGAGGGACGTGCCGCGAGTTCCGCATCAAGGGGGACGGTGCAAATTTTGCGGGAAAGAAGCATCATGAGTCGAGAATGTTCGCCGACAGGTTGCGAGTGGGCGGCAACTGCTTCAAGCGGGTGTATAAGGCGGAGACGCTGAAGAACTCTTCTGACGAGGCGGTGCTTAAACTGTCGGTTGCCGGACCTGAAGGACACCCGTTTCTTGTCCTTTCCAAGACCTTTCGCATAACCGGACGTTCATCCGCCGTGGAATGCACGTATGCGTACAGAAATCTTCCGGAATCAATGTCGCCGGTTGTGGTCGAGCCGTATTTCCGCCACGGCTGGAGTCTGCGGAAGAATGATGCGCAGCGGTATTTTGTCCCTGCCGCAGAGGGAGTGAGGCGTATCGGTCCCACCGGAGGTAACGTATATGTAACGAATGCCGTTGCCGGATGGCTTGCCTCTGGAGACGGCAAAGGCTCTTTGCTTGCGTGCGAGTTTGATTTTTCACGGTTGACGTCCGAGTATTTCTGGTTGGGAGGCGTGGATGACACGACTTCCGAATGGACGTTTATGCCTGTAGAGATTGCCTGCGGCGGAGTGTTCGAGACGACGCAGACTCTGTATCCCGCATCCGGCATATCCAATCCCGATGTCGCGGAGAACGGTATCGTAATCGGTTCGGATAATGATGCGGAGGGGAATTGCATGGTCAGGATTGCTTCCGCCGCCAATTATATTCTTGAACTGGAAACGAAGGTGACGTTGAAGAACGGAAAGGATGTCGCCGTCGCACGTACTGTACAGGTGTCGCCCGACCGCACCGTTGAGGTTCCGTTGGGTGTCAAAACGCGGGATGTGAAGGCGGTCCGGACTGTTCTGTACGATTCAGGCAGAATGGTCTGCGAGGCCGAACGTGTTCTGCATCCCGGTTTTGTCTACAAGCCGAAGTCCGCCAAGGCGAAGCCCGCGGAAATGAAGCCCTTTGAATTGAAGCTTTCGGAAGAGGTCGTTACGCCGCACGTGAAATGGATGAAGCCGTTCGCCGGCGGCAGACCTCGCGTGTTTTTCCTTGTGGACATTCTTCACCAGCGGGAGGTTGTGGAGTTGGCGCAGCGCATGGACCTCGATCATCGGGTAGTGCGTTTCTCTCGTCATCGCGACTGGCTCGCGTGGGGCATGTGCGACCGCTACAGCCGTTTCACGTTTGAGGATGCGAACCTTGCCATGAAGCGTGAACTGGACCGGCCGCTGGACGCCATCGTCATTTCCGGAGATCTCTGGCGGAATGTGGACGCGGCCAATCGCGCCCGGATCAAGGCATTGGCGGCATCGGGAGTAGGGGTCATAGAGATCGGGACGGACAATGTCATGCCGAAAGGTGCGGTGTCGGATGCGGCGGGACTTGCCTGGGTGAAGGATGCCGTGTCCAAGGAACTGCTTCCGTACGGAGCGGGCAGCGTGAAAGTCTGTTCCGCAGGAAAATCGCGTTATGTGAAGTTCGACTATCCCACCCGCGGCGGTTTGACGCCGTTTGTGCCGTACGACCGTCCGGAGCCGCCGTTCAGGTATCAGGATTATTCCTTGGGCGTCATGGCGCGTGCCGTGGCATGGGCCTCCGGTAAGGTCTGCACCGTTCCGCCTGACGCCGAACGCCGTGTGGAGTCCTTCGTGTGTGCAGATGGACTGGAGATAACCCATGAGTTTTTCAAGGATGCGTCCGGTCGGGTATGCGACTGGAAGGCTACCGCGCGAAAGACGTCCAAAGCGCCGACCTTCAGGATGCCTGATCTGCCGGTTCTCATTCCTGAAGACGATCCCCGTTCCATTCCGTTTGCCGTCGGGGAAAGCGGCTATCGCCTAGGGCTTCGCCGCTATCTTGTGCCGCACCGCTTCGCCCAGTACCGCAAGGCGGGGGTGAATGAATTGAGGTTCTGGCATCCTGACGACAAGAGCGGGTTTTTCGACGATGCGATGAAGATGGGGTTCAAGTTCGATTTCCCGGTGACGGATACGCGGATACGCACGTTCATAAAGGATTTTTCCGAGCCCTACCTGAAAACCGGGGATAAGAAATATCTGTGCCGCAAGCCGTGTTTCCATGACGAGAACTTTACCGCGGCGGATATGGCTAAGATAAAGGGCAGAATCGAAAAGTTCGCGAAATATGCGCCGACAAGCCTCGACTGCGGCGACGAGAACTCTCTAACCAAATGGGGAACGCCTTTCGATTTCTGTTTTTCCGAAAAGACTCTTTCCGCCGAACGCGAATGGCTGAAGGGGGTGTACGGCAGCCTGCCGGCGCTGAACCGGTCCTGGGGAACTTCGTTCGCAGCCTGGAATGATGTGGTTCCGCTCACCACCGGAGAGGTGCGAAAGAAACATTCCGGAGACCGTCGTTGGGCGGCTTGGGCCGATCACCGCCGTTTCATGGAGATAACCTACTGCGGATATTTCAAGTCGGTCAGTGAAGCGATAAAAGCCAGATTGCCCGGTACGCCGCTCGACATGTCCGGCACCCAGCCGCCGAACGGCTATACGGGGATGGACATGTGGCTTCTTTCGGAGTCGATAGGGGTGGCGGCGGCGTATGATGTGGACAATCTCGCCGAAATCGTGCGTTCCTTCCGCCGTCCGCTGATCAAGCCGTGGTACGGATATGGCGCAAGCGGACCGAATGTCGAGCGCAGGGTCTGGTACGACGCGCTCCGTTTCAGGAATTTCGGGGTTTCGTATTTCGACGGCATCAACATCCTGCAGCCGGACTACACATTGCCGAAACAGGTGAAGGAACTGCACTCGGCGCTCCGCTTCTTCATTGACGGCGGAGGTGCTCTTCTCCGTACGCTTGATGAACCGCCGCAGGCACTGATACACTATTCGCAGGCTTCGATCCATGCGGCGCAGATAGAGATGCGGTACGATTCGTTCTTGGCCGCACGCGCGACATGGTGCAAGCTTCTCGATGACATGAATGTCTCCTACCGGTTTGTCGCATATGCGGAGCTGGAGTCGGGAGAACTGGAACGCACTCCGGCCCGCGTACTCATACTTCCGGAGTCCTCGGCGCTTTCTGACGGAGAGTTGTCGGCGATCCGCGGATTTGCCGACAAAGGCGGAATTGTCGTGGGAGACCGCCACACGGCCACGCATGACATTCATTGCAATTTCCTCGGAAGGAGCGCATTGCACGATCTGTTCGCGTCCGGAAAGAAAGGTGTCTGCATCGACAGGATTCTGCCGCAGTACTGCAATCTGCGCATGATGGAATCAAAGGTGCGCGAAGCGGTTGAATACCGCAATGGCATTGCATCCCTGTTTGCGGGCGCATTGCCCCGCAGAGGCGTCGAGTTCGGATCGGACGGCATCACCGGCGTACGTACGTTCGTTCTTTCCCCGATGAAGGGCGGCCCGGAACGGTATCTCGGATTTGTCCGCGAAGGGGAGAGCAACGGTTCTTCCGGACTGACGCATGTGCGGCTTTCTTCGCCGTACCGCGTGCGCAACATGCGGACCGGACAGGACATGGGCGTTCGCAGAAGCTTCGATGTTCCGCTGGCGCCGTTTCAGGCTGCATTCTACAAGGCGGAACCCGTTTCCGGAGACGGATTGCCGAATGGCGTCAAATGAAAAGGAGGATGATATCACATGAGAACAACCGTTAAAATCGCGCTGCTTGCCTGTGCGTCGGCATTGCAGACTTTTGCCGGCCGCACCGGGCCTTGGACAAAGGAGAAGGCCTGGGAATGGTACAGTTCCCAGCCATGGATACGCGGATGCAACTATATGCCTGCAAGTGCCGCGAACCGCATGGATATGTGGCAGGAATACGGCAGCGAGGCCCGATTCGAGGAAATGGACCGCGAACTTGCGTTGGCGGCGTCGATAGGCTTCAATACGGTGCGTGTGCTGCTGGAGGAAAACGGATTCGGGGCGTGGTATTACGAACATGACAACTTCATGAAGAACTTCGAGAAGTTTCTTGCGCTCTGCGCCAAACACGGTATCCGTGCAATAGTCGCTTTGGGAAACGACTGTTCGCGTCCCAGACAGCTCTGGTCGCTCCCCAAGCCCGGTCCGCAGCCGTGCGACTGGGGGTATCACGGCGCTCGCAAGCAGAGCCAGCACGGCAGTTTCCCCGGGGCGATAGGCTTCATAAGCGCCGACGATCCGGAGCTGAAGCCGAAATTCTTCAGGATGTGCGAAGAGGTCATGACGAAGTACCGTTCCGACAACCGCATTCTTTTCTGGAACATATGGAATGAGCCGGGAGCCAATCGGCGCTGGAAGGTTACGGTGCCTCTGCTTCGCGAAATGTTCGAGTTGGCATGGAAAGTTGGTGTTGAACAGCCTTGCGCGGCAGATGTATGGACGGATGACTACGGTTCGGATGAAAAGTCGGTGAATCAGGCTCAGCATTGGGCTGGCAAACTGTCGGATATCATTTCCTACCATTGCTACGGCGACTACGAATCTCAGATTCTCGCCTTGCGTCACATCAAGCGGCATTACGGCCGTCCAATGGTGAATACCGAGTGGCTGGCCCGCATCAAGAACAACGACGTGTTTTCGGCATATCCCCTCTTCTACGTCGAGAAGATCGGCTGCACATGCTGGGGTTTTGTGGCCGGCAAATACCAGACGTACGAGCCGTGGGAATCCATGTGGCGCTCCTACGAAAACGGACACCCCGACACGAAGGAATGGGACATGACGAAATGGTTCCATGATCTTTTCCGTCCGTCGCACCGTCCGTATGACCCGAAGGAGATAAACCTCATCAAGCGTTTCAACAAGCTTGCCGACGAAGATTTCGTCTTGAACAGACGCTGATCGTGACCTTGTTTTAATCTGAAAGAGAGGGATTCGATGAAAGAAAAAATGTATTTGCCGCTTGGCGCGGTTGCCGTGTTGCTGTCTTCAGTGGTTTCTGCCGATACGCTGCTGTGGTATCGTTTTGACGGTACAGGCGATACGGTCGTCAATGTCGCGAATCCGGGATTCATGGACGGCAAGCTGAAAAGTGTCGAAAGCAACTGGGGGTCTGTCTCCTACGTGCTTGGCGATGATTCTGCGAAATTTCCGGTGTATGGCGGAAATGCGTTTCCGGATGGCTTCACCTTGCATGATCCGCTCGGGGGCACCAATTGTATAGCTCCCCGGAAAATGTCATGGACGGAATCGGTACATGCCGGTCTCGTGGTCGCGCAAGGAGCCTCCAATCTCCATGCGGCCAAGAAAAGTTTGACCGTCGAGGCGTTTTTCCGTCTGAAGCCGGATGCAGTCTCACGTGCGCAGGAAATGCATCCTATCGTAAACTGCGGGTGGGACAATACGTACGGGTATATGTTTTCCATCATGAGGGGAAAACCATTTCTCCGGTTGAACTTCAGGAAGAATGACGGTACCCTCGGCAATACCGGTACGGGGTACTATCTGGGCGAGAATGAATCAATGCATCCGCTTCCATCCAACTTTCTATCCGACGGCAAATGGCATCATGTCGCGTTTACGATAACTGAAGACGGGAAATTGAGCATTTATCTTGACTATCAGGTCATTAAGACCGGTTCGCTCGATAAGTACGACGGATTGGACTTCTCCACAGATGATGCCCGTAATTTGTTTCAGGTTGGTGCCACACTTCACACGAACAGACGTTCATTGTGGGGCGATATTGCGGAATTGAGGGTTTCGGATGAAGCTCTTACCCCCGAGAATTTTTTGCGCCCTGTGCAGAATGTGGATAATCTTGTGGACGAGGATACCTTCCTGTATCTGCCGCTTGGCAACTCGGCGTGGTTTGCCCAGAAGAGCCAGACCGGATACACCAACAATCTCGAAAAGACAGCTCCATACATTCCCCTTGCTTCGTCATCGTGTCATCCGGTTTGGAATTATTATTCAACGCCCGCAGTGCCGACTCCGCCGCAGGCTGACGAGGATGTTGCGTCGGGCCGTCTTCGCAACGGTATCCTCTCCGGATCTTCTTTGGAGAATACCGGATCTACAAGATTCGTACGCATCCCCAATCCGGATTCAACAAGCAAAAAATTCCTCGGCCACGCCATATCCGTACCGACATCGGAGCTGATTCAAACTCAAGATATGACGATGGAGTTTTTCTTCCGTCAGCCTTCCACGATGGATAGCAATACCAACATAACTGCGACGCTCGTGTATTCACCATGGATTAAAGTATGCATCTATGAAGCCGACGGCAAGCTGATCACCCGCCCGTACTACGAGGATGGCGGCGCCAAAGAGAAAAAATATGAAGATATAAAATCGAATTTACGCGTTGATGACGGCAGCTGGCATCATTATGCGTTCGTATGGGAGCAGTCCACATCGAATGCGGTTGTCTATCTTGATTACAAGTGCATCAACTCAAAAGTTGTGACCAACGGTCTTCAGCGTACCGCCAGCGGCACGGTGTTCAATATAGGATGCGAAAAGGCTTTGGATAATCAGCCGTTCGGAGGATTCCTTGATGATTTCAGAATCACCAAGCGAGTTCTTCGTCCGCATGAGTTTCTGACTTCTCGCATGAAGCAAGGACCGTCCGACATTCTTTTCCATGCGCGTTTCGAGGGTGATTATTCGAGCGGTATCGGCGAGGACATATTGTCCGGTGGAATAGCTCGCCGGATCAATGGTAATACATCCTCAGTAGGCGCAGTGCCGGAGTTTGAAGCGTGGTACAACAACGCAAAGGTCTTCTCCGATTCCGGCATGACGGATTCGTTAGCTAATGCGAGCCGTCTGCGTGTTCAAGGAGGTGAGGTATATTGGCCGCAGAATTCCTTGATTGAAAGGAATCGGATTACGGTCGAATTCTTCGCCGCGTTCAATGAATTACGGAATGGCGCCAATATAATGCGGTTTTCGCCCGGCTTCAACGCCTACAACCCCAATCCCTACGGCAAGCCCTCGATTCCGATATGGGGAATGTATATGCAGCGTTTGGAAAATGGTGAAAATGATCTTAAGATCGTGACCATGACGTATACGAACGACACGCAGCGCATAGCCTTGTATTGCAAGCAGAGTCCCGCCAATGCGGATGTTGGACGTCATGACTATCAGACGCGTGCAGGTGCCCTGATGGGGGATGGCCGCTGGCATCATTGGGCGATCACGTTCGATGTTGTTGGCGGAAGCGACACTTGCTATACGTTGTGGTGCGATTATGAGGCGGTGTTTCAGAAGACCGTTCCCGGTCTTTTGAATATACCTTTAAACGGCACAGTGTTGGAAATATGCGGGGCGGCAAACACAACGGGGCTTGTTGATGGACGCATAGACGAAATCCGCATAACCGACGGTGTGCTCACCCCGGACAGGTTCATGCGCCGCGGCTATCCCGGATTCATGTTCATCTGCCGTTGACCATGAAGATGTCATTTGCGATTTTCTCCGCCATTGCATGCGTGTCGGCATCGATTTGCGCCGGTACGCATGTGGATGCGTCAGGAGTCTGGAGATGGAACGCGGACGGAAGAGAAGTCCGCATATGGGGCGTAAACTACTATCCGCCTTTCGCCGTGGATCATCATGTGATAAGGCAGAACGGATGGGACGTCCATGAGATCATCGATGAAGACCTTAAGGACATGGCTCTTCTGGGGATCAACGGACTTCGGCTTCATGCCTTCGATCGCGAGATATCGCGTGAAGACGGTTCGCTCATCGATAACGAGCACATGGAAGCGCTCGATTATCTCATAGCCGAGGCGGGCAAGCGCGGAATGCACGTGGTGCTTACGCCCATCGCCTGGTGGGGGGATAAGATAAAGAATCGCGAGCGGTCGTTTTCGGACAACTACCGGATGATCGATCTTACCTACAAACGCGATGAGGCGTGGCCGATCATGGTGAGATATCTGAAGGAGTTCTGTTCGCACGTCAACCGCTACACGGGAAAGCGCTATGCCGACGACCCTGCCGTCATTGCGTTCGAAAGCGTGAATGAGCCGCTCTACCACCGCAAGACAAAGCCGGGCGGGTTCAATCTGCCTGACAGTACCGTGCTTGACTTCATCAACACCATGACAGACGCGATCCGTTCAACCGGAACACGCAAGCCTGTGTTCTACTGCGCATGGCACGGCAAGAACGCAGTGTGCGCCAGGTCCCGGATCGACGGAATCACAGGCAGTGCATATCCCTTTGCCAGGATTGTCGGCGGCACATCCGCAAATTCGCGCTCGGAAATGAAAGGTGAATATCTACGGTTCATCCGCAGCTCCACTTTGGTCGAGACAAATTGCACGGCAAATGCAGCTGTGGCGAAGAAGGCCAAGATGATCTATGAGTTCAATCCTTCCAGCTACGCCAATGCGGCGGCATACCCGGTGTTCGCGAAGATGTTCCGCGACGAGGGCGCACAGGCCGCGTTCCTTTTCGTGTATGACTTCAGGAGGGGTGCGGACAGGAACAGGAGCTGGCCGGGGCAGTATTTCAACGCGGCCTACACTCCTAGGGAGGCGGTATCATTCGCGATCGCGGGTGAAGTGATGAAGCGCTGGAAATCTTCGCCGCCATTCGAGCCGGTGATGAACGAATGCGTGTTCAAGCCGTTTTTCGTCAATGAAGAAAAGAACCTCGCGAAGATGGATGGATTCGGAGTGTATGCGTTCGCCGGAACCACGGTGACCCCGCCGAAATCCCCGGAGAGCGTCCGCCGTGTGATGGGATACGGAGAAAGTCCGTTCGTGTCATCGACGGGAAGCGGCGCTTTTTTCATGGACAGGATCGCGGAAGGGGAGTGGAGTCTGACTGTCCTTCCCGACGTGGAGCGCGTGTCCAATCCGTATGCCGGGGGCAACCGCGTGAGACGGCGGCTTCATGACAGGCCGGTGACCATGTCGTTCGCGATCCCCGATCTCGGCAATGGTTTCACCGTATCGGATGAAAACGGAAGGGAAGTCGTGAAATCCGGCGCGGACGGGAGGGTCGTTCTCCTTCCCGGAACATATCGGTTGCGTTCGGCGATTGCGGTGGAGACTCCGCGTTTCAGGCAGTATCACCGCGTGTTCGCGGTGGAACGCGACAAGATCGACGCCGCAATGGCAAGTTATCCGAATTCGTTCAGGGACGGCATCATTGTGGCGACGTTTGTGGGTCTTCAGATAGGAAAACCGGAAGTGCGCAAGTTTTCCAATCATCGTGATTTCGGTGCTCACTTCAGGTCGAAGGGCGTGGATGTGCAGATGTGCATCAGTTCCACGATCGGACACAAGGACGAATGGACGTTCTCCAACGATATGCCCAAAATGGTGGGGTCGGATGGAAAAACCGCCAGGAACAACGCCTGTCCGCGCGCGCCGCAGTTCATCTCCTACGTATGCGACGTGTTCAGGAAGTACGCCGCGCTCAAGCCGTCCGTCATCTGGTTTGACGACGACTTCCGCATGCCTCACCACACGCCGGTGGACTACGCATGTTTCTGCGATGCGTGCCTTGAGCGATTCACGGCGGAATCCGGAATGCGGCTTCGGCGCAAGGAGCTCGTCGATGCGATCCGCCTCAACCGCAGGGTGGACGGGGTGAGTGTTCGCCGGGCCTGGCGTGATTATTCGAGCCGTGCGCTTTCCGACATAGTTTCCGCCGTGGCGGACGCGGTTCATGCGGTCGATGATTCGATATCTCTCGGGTATATGGTGTGCAATCCCGGCGGCCACGGTTATGCCCCTCCGGATTTCAGGACATGGATTGCAAAAGGGCGCAACAAGGATGGCGTTGTCTATTTCCGGCATGGGAGCGGGGTCTACAACGATTTCACCCCGTATGACCACTCCAGCATATTGATGAAGAACATCCAGATCGGCCGGCTTTGCGCGGTGACTGAAGGGCATGGCGTAATCAATCTCACCGAGGAGGTGACCCATCCCTACAACCGCCGCACCAAGTCGATGAAGATCACTTTCCTTGAGGCGGCCATGAATCTCGGTCTCGCCGGGGCGGACGGCGTAACCTATGATGCGATAAAGCCGAATCTCGACGAGCAGCTGCGAGAGAATGCTATAGTGGCGTACATGCACCGCCGCGACGGTGAACTGCAGCGCATGTATGCACTCATGCGCGGCAAGCGCCAGGTGGGCGTATATCCGTTTTTCACCCCGGACATCTGGCTTGAGAACGATGGTAGAGACGCCATCCGCAAAATGACTCTGCTGGGGGTTGACGATTGGCTGCCGCTCATGTACCTTGGAATCCCGTTCACCTTCAGGGAACAGCATGCATCGATGATGCTCCTCTCCTACAAGGGCGTGCGAGCCATGCCGAAGGAGCGGCTGGAGAGCTGGCTCAAGCGCGGCGTCGTTGCCGACGGTTCCGCCAAAAAGGAGATGGAGCGCGTTCTCGGCCGCCAATTGTCGGATGTTGACAAAACCGCCGTGTTCTGCGGCGGCAGGGACGGGCGCTGGAACCTGGAGGTCTGGGGCCGAGACGCGAGTTTGCGCATCAAGGACCGTCTTGACGGACTGTGCGGCGGCAGGATGCCTTCACGGATCGATACCGCCGTGCGCCTCGCGCAGAGCACATGGGATTCCCATGACGGAGCCGAAAGGGTTGTGTTTCTGTTCAACATGGATTTCGACGATTCAACGGATGCCCGCTTGACGGTGGACGGCAAATACCGCGCCGAGGTTCTTGATGCCTCCACCGGGAGGTTCATCCGGATTGGTGAAGGTGATTCGTTCAATTTGCCGACAGTCCCTGCATGGTCGCCGATGGTTGTGCGCCTTGTGAAGACGCTGTGATATAATGAGTGTACACTTGATAAAGCAAAGAGAGGAATAAGATGAAAACAACGACAGTTATCATGTTCGCCGCCGCCTGTACGTTTGCGGTCCAGGCGGAGCCCCCCGCGCCTTTCCCGAAATGGAGCAAGCCCCGCGCCATAACTTCCGGTCCGCACGAGCATCTGCTCGCGAGCTATTACGCGATCAACTCCTGGAGCCCGAACCAGCGTTACATCAGCGTGTTGCGCACAGATCTCAACGGGCGGCTTCCCAACCCCGGGGAGAAATGCACACTCGGCCTTGTCGATACGCAGGACGGCAACAGGTTCATCCCTGTGACCACCACGGCTTGCTGGAACTTTCAGGAGGCGACGATGGCTCATTGGCTCAGTGATGACGAAATCATCTTCAACGATGTCAGGGACGGAAAGTTCAAGGCGGTTGTGATGAACTGGCGCACGAAGAAGGAACGTGTGCTCCCCATGCCGATATCGGCCGTCTCCACGGACATGAAATGGGCGCTTTCCATCAACTACGCCCGTCTCTCGATAGTCCGCCCCGACTACGGTTACGCCGGTGACGGGCAGGATCCGCGCGAGACGGTGGAGTGGCCCGAGGACGACGGGCTTTGGAGAATGGATCTTCAGACGGGGGAAACGAAACTCATCCTCTCCGTCGCTGCGGCGCGTCACCTTATGCCTGCGACGAATCCGGTGAAGGGCAAGCCGGGACGGCCGCTCGCCTATTTCTGCCACACCATAATCTCCAAGGACGACGCCAAGATATTCTTCCTGGCGCGCTCCATCGACTGGTTCAACAAAGAGACTCACAAGACTTCCATCTGGCAGACGACGAGCTTTACGGTCAACAACGATGGCACGGGATTGCGCCGTTGCTTCAAGGACGGTTGGATGGGGAGCCATTTCAACTGGGCGCCCGACGGAAGCCACAAGCTGCTCGTGACCGCTGTCTGGAACGGCGAGAAACGTGAACCCGGCTCGCGTTTTGACTGGAGTCCGGTGGAGTTTACCGTGGGTGAAGAGGAGAAGGTTCGCCGTATAGGGGGGGGCGCTCTCGACTGGGACTGGCACTGCCTGTATTCGCCGGACGGCAAGTTCATGAGTGCGGAAACCTATTGGACTAAGAACTATGAACGTCCGTGGATACTTGTGCGTCTTTCGGACGAAATGACGAAGCCGATAGGTTCGTTTTATGTGCCGAAAGCGTACCGTACCACGCATTGGCGCTGCGACCTTCATGCGCGCTACCGGCCTGACGGCAAGCAGCTTGCCTTCAACTCCGTCCATGAAGGATCCCGTCAGGTGTATGTCTTCGACATCGACAGAAACGGATAACCGATCATTCGTATGCCGGGCTTTCCGGAGGAGGATTGGCAATGGTAGCTGAAGGAACTGGCTAAATGAGAGAGTCTGTGCAATATTCCGAGGAAGGAATCAAGATGAAAATAGTTGCATTGGTCGGCATTGCCGCAGTGATGGGCGCAGTTGTCCCTGTGGAGGCGGTGTCTGCGGACAAGTCAGCCGCCGCTGTGGTTGATCCCACCAAGCTTGAATTCAGGCTGCTTTCATCCCGTCGCTTCATGCTCGACAACGAGCTGATCCTTTCCGAGTTTGTGCCGAGTGCGGTGGTGCGGCCGAGTCTGCAGAATCCTGTCATCCCGGTGGAGGGGAAGGCTGCGCCTAAGGTCAGGTACGCCAATGGCGCGGCTTCGTTCGAGGTCGGAGATGCCGCCGGCGCCGAAGGATCCGTTTTCATAGGCGCGTATTTCCCGGGCGTTCACTTCTCTGCCGACGTCCGCAGCCTTTCGTCGGGTTCGGCGGCATTGCTGGAGCTCGTTTCATATGACCGCTCGATCTGCATTCGTATGCGTGCGGAGCCGGGGAAGACCGTGGAGTTCTCCGAGCTCGTGGACGGGAAGCCCGTCGAGTTCGGGCTGAAGTGTGCACAGACCGTCCCCGCGCCGCCGTTCAGGCTTTCAATGGTGACGGCGGGTCCCACGATCCTGCTTGCCGTGCGCAAGGACGATGTTGTGAGCATACTCGGTTCTGTAACCCTTGACAACGAACCGGATATCCGCCGCAAAGATCTTGCAGGAACGCTCAAATGTGCGGCGGGGGCTGCTCTTCCCGCCGGCGGCACGGCTGTTCTGGAGCGTGCGGCCGTTACGCTCACGGCAGGTGTCGGACAGGCCGACTTCCGTATCGTGACGGAAGGCCCCACATGCCGTCCGTACATGGAGGGCGACCGTATCTTCTGCACGTTCTCGGCCAGGGCAGGGATGAAGTACACGAAATCGGTGGCGAGCTTCAATCCTACGCTCTTCGACTTCAAAATGGAGGGCATTCTTCTTACAAACTATGGCGACGGAGACAACCTTCTGCGCAATGACGGAGTGAACCATCTTTTCCGCGATTCGGACGGCACATGGAAGGGTATTGCCGTCGGCTGGTCGACGACCGCACACAACCTGAGTGCGAAATCACGCACGGGAAGCGGACTGGTGGTGTGCGAATCGAAAGAGAATCCGCTTCATGGCATCCATGTTCTAAAGGCGCGTCCGCTGGTCATAGGAGATGGACTGAAGAGCGAAGACCCCTACTTCACATTCGACCCGGAGACGAACAGATGGCGTCTCGCTACCTCCACGATCACCCCGAAGAAGGGACTGAGGGCGCATCTTTGGGAGTCGGACAGGTGGGATGGTCCGTACACCAGAATCGCAGGGCCTGTCCCTTACGATTCCACAGGCTGCCAGATCATGGATTTCGGCGGCGCAAAGTATGTGATGACGGCCAATGCCAAGTGGCTGCGTCCGGTATATTCATATCCGTCTCTCGACTATGTGGGCGAATGGCAGGCCGATTTCATCCCGTACAACCGTGAATGCGGCTACGGACGCATTTTCCCTGCGTTTGCTGAGATGCCGGAATCCTTCCCGTACCGTTACATCATGCTTACGATGGATCGGCAGAACTTCCCCGGGATGCCGAAGCCGAACTGGACATATGGAGGGATGTATCTCTACGGGGCGAATCCGCCGCCTGTCGTCAAAAAGACCCCGATGCCGTGCAAGCGCATATCCTTCGGGCCGATGCCGCGGTTGATGCGCTACGGCGATACGACGCTTGGCGGCAATGAGCGTCCGTTCGCCAAGGATCCGACGGTGATTCGCCACAATGGGCGGTATCTCATGTACTACAGCACCAGATATGGAGCGAAGGACTTTCCGGGAAAGCTTGCCGCCGGCAGAAAGGAAGGATGGTGGGGCGCAGTGGCCGAAAGTACGGATCTGGTCAATTGGAAATGTCTTGGAAGCATTAGGCTCAAAGGCGGACCGGATTTCGCGAGCGCATGCGTCGCTCCCTGTGTTAAGAAGCTGGATGGCAGAATACACATGTTCCATCAGGCGAAAATCGCCGGAAGCAGGGAAAGGGAGATGATTTGGCATGCCACGAGCAAGGATGGCATTACGTTTACATGCAATGGAACCAAGCCCGTGTTCAAGCCGGACAACAAGTGGTCGTTCAAGCGTGCGATTGATGCCGAGGTTTATAAGGTGCGGGACAAACTCGTGCTGCTGTACGCCACGCGCGATTCGCAGGGGAAAAGACAGATGCTTGGAATGGCATGTGCGCCATACGGGTCGTCTTACGATTCCAGATCATGGACGGAATTTTCGGTCAATGCACCGCTTCTGCAGCCTGAGCAGCCATGGGAGATGAACTGCATAGAGGCGGGAACCGTCATCAGGCGCAACGGCATATGGTATATGTTCTATGCCGGTGCGTACAACCATGAACGACAGCAGATAGGGGTCGCGTGGTCGGCAGACGGCATGAACTTCACGCGAATGCTTGACGGACCTGTTTTCCCCCATGGAAAGGAAGGCGAGTGGAATGCTTTCGAGAGCGGACATCCCGGCATCTTCGAGGATGACGATGGTCAGGTGTACCTTTTCTATCAGGGCAAGGCCACACTTGACGGGAATTATCAGCTTTCTTGCGTAAAGGTCAAGTTCGCGGAATGATAACATTCAAAAGGAGCAGATCATGAACAAAGGAAAAAAAAATAGCATTTCAATATGCGGCGTAATAGTTGCGGCGTGTCTTGTTTCGCTGAGTTCTCTTTCTGCGGCAGAGACGTACCTGAGGGAATTGGATCTTTCGACCGATACGAATGCCGTGCTGGAGGTGGCCGAAGGGGATGTGACTGTTGTCGACATTCTTTCCGGCAATCGCGGTACGGTCACGAAGACCGGCGGCGGACTGCTCCGCGTCTGCGAAGTCGTCAATGACAAGGTGAAGTTTGTCGTAAATGGCGGAAAGCTGCTGTTCGACCGCCCGCAGCCAAGCGCTTTCGACAAGGCGTTTTTCCATGTCGACTCATCCCGCACCGATACGCTTCTGACGGAAGAGCTGAACGGCACCAATTTTGTCGTCAGATGGGACGATGTGCGCGGAAACGGTATGTTTGCGACGAACTGCCTTTACACGGCGAAGTGGCGTCCTGATCCGGAGAACCGCCATGCATTCATTTCCTCCGTAACCCAGAACGGCATGCCGGTCGTCGATTTCGGCGAAATGCTGCTTAATGCATATACCAATTCTTCGGGTGAGTCCTGCGGCGGATATGGCGCTACGATGATATGGAATACAGGATGCACAAATGCGTACGAAGTCTATCAGGTAGTGTCGGACACTCCAGATGTAGCCTTGCTCAAGGGAAAACTGATTGAATCGGGTATATCTGGCGAATATCGAGGCGTTTCCTTCCTTTCGTTGTCGTGGGGCCAGGGATCTTCTCGAAGAGCATACTTGAAAGAAAATGCCTATCCAAATATTCTAGAGCACATATCGTCGAACAACGGATGGTTGTATGGATGTGTGTATCTTAATAAAACCCCTACGAGCGACAACCCTGTGTATGGGAAGAAAACTCCCCCGGCGGGATTCAATCTGCTCGGGTTTACATCAAGGGAGGACAATGCGGAAACCGCAGATAATGAGAATTACGCCGCCAACCTGGATTCGTTTGCCAGAGACCATATATATTCCTTCGGCGGACAGCGCTTGGCGGAATATATCGTATTTACAAATCGCCTATCTACGGCAGAGCGGACGGTTCTTCAGGAATATTTGTACCGGAAGTGGAAGGGAATCGGTGTTTCAACTGAATACAAGGTGTCGTCCATTTCAGTTGCGGACGGAGCATCTGTGGAGATGGCTCCGGGAGTAACGGTTTCGATTGCACATGCTTCCGATGGCGCAGATGTGGTTTTCGGGAACGGAATATTCGAGATTGACCCTCTCAAGATACCGGAGGCGAATTTCCATGTGGATGCATCATGTGCAGAATCCCTGTCAACTGAAACGGAGAACGGTACAAATTTCGTGAATCAATGGGCTGATGTCCTTTCCAACGGAGTTTATGCGACAGCGGCATCGGCATCAACACTTCCAAGCGGTCTTACATATCTCCCTGATCCTGAAAACCGTCGTCCGTTCATATCCTCCGAAACATTGAATGGGCTTCCGGTTGTGGATTTCGGGTCTCTGCTCTTTGCTTCGCGCACCAACGAGTTTGGTTATGGTATCGGCTACGGAGCAAGCATGAAATGGAGTAAATCAAAAATGGGTACATGGGAGGTTTTTACAGTAAGCAGAGATACGGATGACGTAAAGGGTTTAGGGGCCCTCTATAGCGGTAAAGTATACGGAATGTCGCATATCTGCATCCCCGACGACCAAAGATTGTTCAGAGCTAAATTGTCTACAACCGGGTATCCAAACCTGTTTGTTAACACGCAAAGCAACAACGGAGGAAGTCAGGGAACATTGGTGGTTGATGGCGGTGCTCCGATTACAGGCGAACAGAATATTGAGAAATATCAGCCTAACGGAAGGTTTCAGCTTTTTAATTTCCAATTGGCGGTTGCCGGTTTAACTCCAAACTGGTTTGCCCATTCAAACGCAAAAGACGGCGAATCGTTTCGTTCCTTCGGCGGTACGAAAATCGCGGAGTACATCGCCCTGCCGGTTTTGCTGAGCAATGATGTGCGGCAGGCCGTGCATTCCGCGCTGCGCACCAAGTGGTTTGGAATTGAAAAGCGGGAGATGTCGCTTAAGAATCTTGCAATCGATGACAAGGCTAAAGTGACCGTGCCTTGGAACAGCATATCCGTTGCCGGAACGTTTTCCATCGGCGGTGAGGTTGATGTGAGTGCGGTTTCTGCGGCGAACGTTTCGTTGACGCGAGAAGGGGCGTCGGTTTCCGGTGCTCTGACTGTCGCCTCCGGCGCAACGATAAAGGTGCTGGTTGGCGTGGACGGCACTTTGGCAGGGGTGGAAGCTAAGTCTGTTACGCTGTCTGGCGGCGGAAAGATAGTGCTGATTAAGGAGAACAGCGGCGCCAAAACTCCTGATATCGGGAGCTATCCGGTCATTGTCGGCAGCGAAAGCTTTTCCGGAACGCTTGACGGCTGGAGCCTTGACGCCTCGGTTCTGGGCAAGCGCAGCTGCGCTCTTGAACTTCGCAATGACGGGATTTATCTCAAGGTGGCGGCAAAAGGTATGTCTCTCGTCGTGAGATAAGACGGCGGCTGCACGAAAGGATAGGAAAAATCATGAACAGGGAAAAGGATTTCATATGGGCCTATATGCTGAAGATAGGCACAAACATGTGGTGTGATACGATGCCGAAGAAATGGATGCGCTATAAGCCTGAGCATGTCCATTACAAAATGGCTGCCGACCATCTTCGCTGTGATGACGCCTTATGGCGCGATATGACCGAAAAGGCGGCGGCGACGGGGTTCAACATGTTGCTGATCGACCTCGGCGAAGGAATACAATATCCAAGTCATCCCGAGCTTGCGGTCAAAGGGTCATGGAGCGTGGAAAAACTCCAGGCGGAGCTCCGCCGTCTCCGCTCTATGGGGCTGGAACCCATTCCCAAGATGAATTTCTCCACCGGACATGACACATGGCTGGGAGAATATGCGCGAATGGTTTCCACCAGCGAATACTATAGGGTCTGTTCCGATCTCATACGCGATGCGGCGGAGATTTTCGGAACTCCCCGCTTCCTGCACCTTGGCTATGACGAGGAGAATTTCAGCCAGCAGGAGAGCTACAATTATGCGTGCGTGCGAAGCGGAGAGCTGTGGTGGCACGATTTTCTATGGTTCGTGAAACAGGTCGAGTCGCACGGTGTCCGTTCTTGGATATGGAGCGACAGGATATGGGACCACAAGGAAGAGTTTCTTGCGCGCATGCCGCGGAGCGTGCTGCAGTCGAACTGGTATTATCTGAGAAACTACAACCTTGATGCGTCCAATCCGTACCGACGGAAAATAGATGCGTTCAAGGTGCTTGAAAAAGCCGGATTCGATCAGCTGCCGACAAGTTCGACAAACGCCCAGAAGGGCAGTTTTAAGGCTACTGTCGAATTCTGCGATAGACATATCGCCCCCGAAAGGCTCAAGGGGTATTTGATGTCGGCGTGGCGCCATACAGTTCCGGATTTCCGTTCGAGACTTGAAGATTCGATAGAAGACGCTGCGCCTGTCATCGCAAAAAGCCGTTCGTCCAACGCGTAATACTTTTTTAGAAAGGCAACGATAAATGAAAAATCCGGCAAATGCCGCCTGTGCGGTGGTGGCGATGGTCCTCAGCTGTGCGGTCCATGCAGGAAAGCCAATAGCGCTCATGGGGTTCGGAACCGACGTAAAGACCATGAAGTCCGACGTGACGGACCAATGCCGGTACGAGTCCGAAGTCTTTGTGGACAAATGGGTCTCTCCGGCGGACTACGGCAGGTATTCAGTGCTGTATTTCGGCGAGAAGCTGCGCGGCGAGGCAAAGGGCCGAAACTGGCGTGAAGGGGACGCGAGAGCCGCCGCCGAGAAGTTCATTGCCGACGGCGGCACTGTGATTGTGGCAGGCAGGGATGCAATGACGGAACTGTTCGGCAAGCCGGACAGGAAAAGCCCCGATGCCCTTAGAGACAAGGTGACATTCATTCCGCAATCGCTTGGACGCATGAAGGTGACGTATGCCAGGGCGAACAAGCCGCTGTCTTTTGCCGATTCCGTGGGCAATGACATATTGACGGATGAAGGGCGCAGAGTGGCTGAACTCCAGGGAAGATTCATGGCGGCGTTCGGGAAGGCGAAGGATGTCGGGATGATGCCGGAACTGGAGAAATGGGATCCGGTTCCGTTGGGTGAACCCGGCAATCTGAAGTACCCGTCGGCATTCCCGAAAAAACCGCGGTTTGCCAAGCCTGCACCCCGCAAGGAAGGGCTTGCGGTGTTCGACGGTGCGGTCAGGGCCACGGTGGCGCTTGGGGATGCCGGCGAATCCGCACGCGGCCTGGCGGAGGAACTGGCATGGCATCTTGAGAGGATGTGCGGATCGAAGTTTGACGTCGTCAGCGGTGAACCGGAATCGGGTCCGGCGCTCGTCTATCGCAAGGTGAAATGTCCATCCGGCTTTGCGCGCGGGAACTCTGCATATTTCAGGATATGGCGTGAAGGCGACAAGGTCTATCTCGGCGGCGACGGAGCCGGCAAAAGCCGCGCCACCACCTATGTGCTTGAGGCGCTTGGCTGCCGGTACATCTGGCCTGGCAAGAACGGCAAGATAATCCCGAAGAGGAACAGGATCGTGCTGCCCGAGATTGCCGTCGAGGACGCCGTTCCCTTTGCCATACGGCGCATGCGCCTCTATGGATGGGACGAATTCAGGGACCGAGAGGGGAATCGCGACTTCTGGCGTTGGCACGGCATGAACGACATTAAGATAATGACAACGGACAGGCCCGGAGATTCGGACGGCTACCAGTGGGGACACTATTTCGAGGATTTCTATCCAAAGTACCACAAGACCAAGCCGCACCTTTTCGCGCTCCAGCCGGACGGCACCCGGAAGCAGCGTCTCGGAAAGCGCACGGAGCGGCCGACGCTCTGCCTTTCCAACCAGGAGCTGGTGGACATAACGGTCAAGCGGAAGATCGACGAGTTCGCAAGGAATCCATCGAAGAAGGCGCTGTCGCTCTGTCTTCCCGACGGTGCGCCGGTTTCATGGTGCCTGTGCGAGGGATGCCGAAAGTTGGACCCCGTGAATGCACCTTCGGGGAATGTAGTGATCTACTTTCCGAAAAGGGGGATACAGCCGTATGTGTCGATGACGGATCGCGTGTTCGAGTTCATGAACCGTGTCACGGAGAGGGTCGCGGAGCCGTATCCGGACAAGCTTCTCTCCACGTACGCCTATTCATGCTACACAAAGCCTCCAGTCCGTGTGAAGCCGCATCCGAATCTGCTGATACTGTCAGTCGCCGGAAACTATGCGAACGCGGCGAACGACAGGATCGTGGAGGAGAACCTTGCGGCATGGTCGAGCTTCGGGAACAAGGTGATGTGGCGTCCCAATGTGCACATGGGTTTCAGGATTCACGCCCCGGACAACTTTGCGCGGAAGATGTTCTCCGACATTTCGCTGCTGGCCGAAAACGGCATCTTCGGTTTTGACTTCGATTCCATGTACAACGAATGGGCGACAAAGTGCTTCAGCTATTACATGGGAGCCAAGGCCCAGTTCAATCCGGACAGGGTTGACTTCGATTCGCTTGCGGACGATTATTGCCGGGCGGGTTTCGGTGCGGCGGCGAAACCGGTGCGCGCGTTTCTTGATGCGGTCGAGAGGTTTACCACGTCCGCAGCGGAGGCAAACGCCGCTGATGTGTGCAGGCATATGGGCTGGGCGGAACGCCGCAGGCACCAGAACAGACTTCTCGAGCATCTTGATTTCGATGCATTGGAGGCTTTTCTGTCGGAGGCGCGCAGGGCGGCGGACGGTGATGATGAAGTGCTGGGGCGCATTGCCCGGCTTCAGTTCGGAATGGATCTCGGCCGATTCAGCGCACGCAAGCGTCTCGGCAGGCCGTCCAAGCCCACGGCGGCGGAGGATGAGGCTTACAGGCGGATGATTGCCGATTATCTTGCGCGGGACCCCTCTGCATTCCGGGCGAGTCAATTGGGCATAAAGTAAACTCTCCGCAATTTAGTCTGACCATGTTTGTCCGCTGATTTTTGGTTTCTGTAAGTTCTCGCTTGCTCTTGGGGTTGTCGCTTCATTTATTTTTCTTTGAAAAAAATCTCCGAAACTCGCATAACTGACAGTGACAAGTTCAATTTTGCGTTGGTCGGGGAGGTGGCCGACAATGAAATCGCCGTTTGTACTTATGCTATAATACGCCGCATTTCCTTGGAATTTCAACAGAAGCTTCTGACTATGATAGACGGTTTCCTTCTAACGGCACAGCAGGTGTGCATACTTTTTGCCCTTATGGCGGTAGGCTATGTCTGTCGCCGCAGAGGGCTTTTTTCCGATGCGTTTGTCAAGGGTGCGGTAAATCTGCTCCTGCTGGTCGTGACCCCATGCTTGATTGTGCACGTGTTCCAGCGTCCATTCTCAAGGGAAATGCTCGCCAATCTGGGGATTGCCCTCGCCGCCGCATTCTTTGCGCATGCAGTAGGGATGGTTTTCGCGGAGACTTGTTTCAAGCGGACAGGCGACATGCTCAGAGGCGTGCTGAAATTCGGCACGGTTTTCTCCAATGGCGGATTCATGGCGATTCCGCTGGAGTATGCATTGCTGGGCGCGGAAGGCGCTTTCTATGGCGCCGTGTATGTGGTGGTGTTTAATCTTCTGTGCTGGACCTATGGCCTGAAGGTCATGTGCGGACATCTCAAGGACCTCGACAGGCGGATACTGTTCATCAATCCGGGGACCATAGGCATAGCCGTCGGACTTCCGCTCTTCCTTACCTCCACGACACTGCCCCCGATCATTGGCGATCCGGTAAGGTATCTTTCCGAATTGAATACGCCGCTTGCAATGGTCATCATAGGTTATTATCTGGCGGATGCGCGTTTCGCCGCGTATTTCCGCTGTGTTCCCGCACTGGCGGCGTCTGTGCTGAGACTGGTGGTCATACCCTCCATCGTTCTCGCCGCGCTTGTCTCAATGCGTGGGGCGGCGGGGCTCGATCCTACCATGGCCATAGCGTTGACCGCATCGGCGTCCGCTCCGGTTGCTGCGATGGATTCGATGTTCGCCTCAAAATACGGCAAGGATGTCGATGTGTCGGTGGGGCTGGTTTCGTTCACGACTCTTCTGTCCGTGATAACCATGCCGCTGCTTGTCGGAGCCGCCATGACCATCTTCCCGTGATGCGGAAAAGAATCGTGCAAAACATGTGAAAGAATACTCTTTGCAGAGATGACGTAATCGGTCACTCAGATGGTCATTGCGCCGCTGGCGCGACCACGAAAGCTGCGGCGGTGACGAATCGCGCATGACGCGCGATTGAACCGTAGTTGTCCGCACTCACCTTAAGGCTTTGCCTTAAGTGGTGCGTCCATCTCCGTCTCCCCCTTACGGGGCTCGTCACTTGCCGCAGACACGAAACGGCTCTTCGAGCCGTCACGAAAAGCACGAAAATTGTGGGGAATGGGGAATGGTTTGGGATTCAGCATGTTTAGTAGGTTCAGGAGGTTTGGGATGTTCAGGAGGGGTAGAATGCCGGAACTAAACTTTCTAAACCTTCCAAACATTCTAAACCTTTCGTGAACCTTCGTGA
>JAZOAC010000082.1:0-7881 GCA_045595285.1 Kiritimatiellia bacterium
GCAGGCCGAGTAGCTATGCCCGGAACGGATAAGCGCTGAAAGCATCTAAGCGCCAAGCCTCCCCCAAGACAAGTTCTCCCACTAGCAATAGTCTAAAGTCAGGTTGTAGACCACGACCTTGATAGGCCGAGGGTGTAAGCGCAGCGATGCGTTGAGCTGATCGGTACTAATCAGACGTGCGGCTTAGCTTATTTTTCAGACTTCACTTTGAGGTGAGATTCTTTATCGCACTCGGATATGTTGCGATTCTCTTTAGCTTTCCAGCTTGCGGCTTTTTGCCGGTGGCCATAGAGGAGTTGTCACACCCGTTCCCATTCCGAACACGGAAGTTAAGGGCTCCTTCGCCGAGGGTAGTGCGGGACTCGCCCGTGCGAGAGTAGGGCGCCGCCGGCTTTTTTTTTTCATTCGATAGGCATCCGTAAACGGATGCCTCTTCGTTTTCTGGAGCATAGCCGGCGTCGCCCATCGGGCGCTCGGCTCTCGCTTGTGCTCGGCGTTTTCGCTTCCCTACAGGTCGCGAACCCCTCAAGGGGCGGTTACCCCCTCTAGCGACCGCTCCGCGGCTCGCGCGAGGCCTTGCGGCTGCTACGCATGGCTGAGCTGAGTTGACGGATTGAAGACCAGGTTGTATCATGCTCGCAATTGGCGTGAACAATAATATCGCCCATTCTGGTTTCTCAAAAAAGGCGGTCAAGTGGGGTTGCATGTAATTGGATAATCTGATATATTATCAAGTTACCGATGACTTCTAACGACGAATATGTACTTACACTCCTGCAGGAGCAGGGGTTTCTCACGGTTGATCAGGTCGCAGCGGCTGCGAACTCGATGCGTGAAGGGAGCGAGACCACGCTTGACGTGCTGGTTTCGTCCGGGGTTATTTCACAGGATGACGTGCTTGGAATCATTGCCGAGCAGTTCGGCATCAAGTATTGCCATATTGATCCAGGCGCCATCGATCCGGAAATCACGAAGATACTGCCTGCGGAGCTTGCCCGCAAGTATGGCGTGGTGCCGGTGCTCGGCGATGACGATTCGCTGACCGTCGCGCTTACGGATCCGATGGGCTATGACGCGGTGGACTCCCTGCGCTACGTGCTCCACGGCCGTGACGTGCAGGCGGTTCTCGCGCCTCTTGACGAGCTTCACGCCGCGATGGAGAAGCTCTATCCCAGCGGTGCGGATTCCGTTGAGGCGCGCATGGACGACGAGTTCGGCGGAGTAGATGAGAACTCTGATGGCGATGGGGACGACGCGCCCGTGATCAGGCTCTGTTCGATGATCATCTCCAACGCAATCAAGATGAAGTGTTCTGATATTCATCTTGAGCCGATGGAGAAGGAGTTCCGCGTGCGCTACCGCATCGACGGCGCCCTGCGCAAGATGGACTCGCCGCCGAAGCGTCTTCAGGGCGCGATCCTTTCGCGCATCAAGATCATGTCGAAGATGAAGATCTCCGAGAAGCGAATCCCGCAGGACGGACGCATCCAGGTGAAGGTGAACGGACGCGACCTCGACCTTCGCGTTAACTCGGTGCCGACGAACCATGGCGAATCGATCGTCATGCGTATTCTCGACAAGTCGAACCTCTCGCTCGGCCTTCCGCAGCTCGGCTTCCTTTCCGACGACCAGAACAAGTTCGAGCGCCTGATTCACCTTTCCGACGGCGTGGTCCTCGTGACGGGCCCGACCGGTTCCGGAAAGACGACTACGCTCTACGCCTGTCTCGGACAGATCAACCTGCCCGACCGCAAGATCATCACGGTCGAGGACCCTGTCGAATACCAGATGAGCGGCATCAACCAGGTGCAGGTGAACCGTGATGTCGGCCTCGACTTCTCGGCGGCGCTCCGCTCGATTCTCCGTCAGGCGCCGAACATCGTCATGATCGGTGAGATCCGTGACTCGGAGACTGCCGACATCGCAATGGAGGCGGCTCTCACGGGTCACTTGGTGTTCTCTACGCTCCATACCAACGACGCACCGTCCGCGGTGACGCGTCTTACCGATATGGGCGTCAAGCCGTTTCTCGTCGCGTCCGCGCTCCGTGCTGCCATGGCGCAGCGTCTCGTGCGCGCGATATGCCCGAAGTGCAAGACGGAGTACACGCCCACCGACCGCGATCTCAAAATGCTCGGCGCCATCGCCAAGACCCGTCCCGACCACATGTATGTCGGTGCTGGCTGTTCCGCGTGCAATGGCGGATACAAGGGACGAAAGGGCATCTTCGAGATCTTCGAGATCGACGACACGATCCAGCGTCTCATCTTCGACCATGCCCCGGCCGGCGTCCTGCGCGAACGCGCCCGCGAGATGGGCATGCGCACACTACGTGAGGACGGCATGCTCAAGGTCGCGTCCGGAATGACATCCCTCAAGGAGGTCATCCAGGCCACCATGGGCGATGCCGACTGATGAAAAGGCGTGATTCATAAAAGAGGCATCTGTGACAGCCGCAGTTGCAGTGTTGCCGGTAGATGCTGCACAGGGTCTGTCTTGTAAAAATCCTGGGCTGTATTTTCAGCCTGAAGGAATTGCCTCGTTCATGCTGCTGTACGATCGAGATGTGGCCACGCGACATCCCAGAACATAGTCCCAGAACATAGTCATTGATTATCTGCGCATAGCATGATATCACTCTTCTTCGCGTTGTCTTGGTGTTCATGTGCGCGTGCTTTTTTCGGTTGTTGCAAAAAATTATACACGCATTTGACATCAAGGCAACGCTTTATATTAGACCTGCATATGCAATAATTGCCAAAAACGGGGGGGGGTATGGTTTTATGCAAATAACACCGGATTCCCCATTGACGGCGACGCTGCTGTTATGATACCATAGGTGCCAATCAAAGAAAGGATTCTATCCCGCCTATGGGATAGCAATGAGATTTTTTTTTACATCATCTAAATCGAAGGTAGTTGTTGTTGAGGTGGCAGGCATGGATATAATAAAACATTCAGCAACTAAGGTTGAGCGCCTTTTGTGTCGTCCAGTTTATGTTGCGATATCTATTGTTTTTTCATTCACTTCGGTGTTGTCACCCAGAGTACTTTCAGCGCAGGTCAGACCTGACGAAAATATAGTTCTCAATGGACGTTTTGATAGTGACCAGATGGTTGTTCCTCCATGTTGGAAGCTTGAGAAAGTCCGTTCCACTGACATTTGCCGTTGTGAGGCGTCAGGCGGCCCCGAAGGGATTCCCTGCGTGACTTTTTCCAACCACGGTGGGGAATTGAAATCATTCTCGCTCCGACAATATGAGCATGAACTTGTGCCAGGCGGCAGATATCGGTTTTCCGCAAAGGTTCGTGCTAAAGGTTTCTCAGGCCGCAGTTTTGGTGTGTGTATAGCCAATTATGGATGGAAAAATGAGATTCGCTTAGGGAAAATACTTCCTGACCAGGATTGGACGGACTATTCCTGTGAAGCCGTTATGTTCCCGTCCAGACCGAAGAATGGATATTTTGTAGTATTCTATGCGTTGGACTTCAAAGGTGAGATTTCCGTTGCAGATGTCCGGCTGGAAGCCATCGATGCTTTGGCTCAGGCAGGAACTGTGAAACCGTCGGTAGGCGCGGATGTTCGGCTTCCCCGACTTGTGCCCGTTCGTCCACTTCTATGTCGTATTCCTTCAGATAAAAGGGATGTTACGTTTTCTTTTTTCGGGCGACTTCCCGATAAGGCCGCGTTTGCGGATTTTGACGTTGTGGTATCCGCTTCCGATGCTACAGTTGCTTCAAGTGTGCCGCTGCGCGACGGAGAGACCTGCGTTCCATTGCCTAAGGGTGCCGGTTCTGGAATAATTACAGCGCGTTTGGTAAGGCGTGCCGATGGACTTGAAGTGTTGCGAAATAGCTACAAATTTTCAGTGGTTGAAACTCCGCCCCATTCGGTTGACAGTAGAATACGTCTTAATAATCTTGTCAGGGAATTGGTGTCAACGAGAATTGTGCAGGATGATGCAGAATGCAATTTTTCTTTGGCGAAGGAGTCCTGGGTGTTTCTGTCTCTTAAAAAGCCCCATGCGAAGGTGATGTTGGATGGTGTTGAGGTGATCAATGAAGAGTCTCTTAACGGCGAGACATTCCGACGTGTCAACGCCGGCCGACATGTCGTCAAAGTGACAGGCGGGAGCGCCGCCATGCTTACCGTAAGAAAGGTGCCTGAGATATTCAATTATCCTCCATGCTTCAATAGCCACGTTCTTGAGAACGGTAAGTATGATTGGGATTTCTGCGAACGATTCGTATTCCCGGCTTCTATTGTTCAGAATGCAGGGTCCATACCGCGGAACCGGCGTTTTTTGCACAAACGACGCGGCGGAATCTGGCTGGCGAGTGTCGGTACATCGTCGATTACCAATGCGGATGAGCTTTACTCTCTTTTATCAAAATCTCGCGGAATGACAGCATCCATCTATGACGGAGTCACATGCGACGAGCAGTTTTTCCAGAAGCCCGGCAAGCTTGTCCATTATACAGCGGGGCTGAAGAGGTTTTGTCTAGAGGATTCCGGCGAACGGCTGGTGTATTCCTGGGCTGTGGGACGTCCGTCTTCTCCCGGCATAGATCAAGAGTTCTTTTCTGCATGCGCCAACGCTTCTCAAGGAAGGGGTCGTGTCCTGTCGGAAATATACTGTCGCCCGGAGAAGACCGAAGCTGCCGCCCGCATCTATTTGGATGAATACATAAAGGGAACTTTAAAAGCCTTATCAGGAATTTATCCTGGGGCTTATGATTCGATTGGGCTGATTCTTGCAAATTTCAATCAGATTCCCATTCTTTCCGTTCATCACTATCCTGAGGTGGATCTTAAATACTTTTTAGATATGCAGCTACATCTTATCGCCAACGACCCCGCGTTCGACAATCTTGGATGCGTCGGATATTGGGGTAGTTATTATGCCGACCGTGAGTTTCTTCGTTGGTCTATGGCTTTGCTGAGGCATTACTGCGTAGAAGGGAAGTCGGAAATGCTTTCGGAACAGTTCGGTTATCGATATCTGCCCGGGCATATTGTTAACGGAGATTTTCGTGAGGGGCTAAAAGATTGGACTGTATCTGGTGAAGTGTGCGCTGATAAAGTGAATGGGCTTGGCGAAACATTGGAGTCCAGATGGTATTCAGGCGGTATCGGTGATGATTTTGCCGTGCTTAAGAAGGGGAAGGAATATTCGTCACGGGTTTCACAGAGCATAAAGCATCTTGTTCCCGGTCGTCTCTATTGTTTTCAGTGTTGCATGTTTGATGTAAAGGCGGTGAAGAACGCAGAGAAATGCGATCGTCGTGTTGAGCTGGATATATCGATCGTCGGTGCAACGGTGCTCAAAGAATTCTCCTGGCGTCACATAGACCGTCGGGTGACCGACAAAAAAAACAATCCCGCAGTAAATCTCGAACACATCGTGTTTAGGGCGGAATCGGCGGAAGCGGCGTTGAACATCTCCAACAAAACCGCGCCGGAAGGCAGTGAGCTCGGTATCAATTTCATATCACTTTGTCCATATTATCAGGAAGGGGAAGAAACACCATGAAAAAGTCCATCGTCATATTCCAGATACTGTTCTCTGGTCTTGTTTTATCGGGCGGAAATGTGTTGACGGCAGCGGAACTTCCGCTTCCTGCTCTGTGGTATGAATTTAACGGCAACCTTAAACCGACGTGCGGGGATGTCAATCTCACTCGTTGGGATACCGCGACCAACAAGGCCGATGATGATGGTGAGGGCGGATCTTACTGCGAGGTACGGGCATCGCTTGTCAACAATGCGGTGACGGGTTGTGAACCATATTCGAGCTCTCTCGGGATTACAGATTACGCATCAGAAGGATGGACGATGGCGTTCAGCGCTAAACCGTCGGCGGTGACGAATGCGGTTTTGTTTGCGCTCGGTAACAGGGCTGATAATTGCTGGGACGGCTTTGCTCTCGTTTCCGGAGGATCGAATGTGCTGTCATTGGCTAAATGGACAAAGAACAATCAACATACCGTTTACTCTTCCGGAAGGATTGAAGTGCCGGAGCTTAACGAGAGACTTCACTCCATCGTATTGACATGTTCAGGTTTGAAGGCTGGTACGCAATGGGATCGAGATATTGCGCTGTACGTGGATGGTGTGCTGAGAACATCCTTTACAGCGCAATATACGCCTATGAACCAGTTTCAGTTGTTCTCCGTGCAAGGCGGTGTAGGTAATACCGGATTTGTATCCGGGAGCGACGGAATTGTGGATGATTTTCGCATCTATGGACAGGTATTGACGCCAGAGCAAGTGGCCCTGTGCTCAATTGAGTATCCTGTGTGGCCCGTTGCAGACGTAAACGGAGTTATCCCAAGGCATTGGTTGACATTTGACGGCAGGTTTATGAATATGGGTCTGCTCGGACTGAATATCGGCGGCAACGAACCGACATCATCTGATTTTGTTGAGGCTCGCGAGTCTGGGCGCAAAGCGATTACCGGGGTGCAGACATACGGTGGTAAGATACAATATGACGGTGATTTCACCTTCTTCTGTTCTGCGAAGATGTCCAAATCCGCGAATTCTGTGCTTTTTCATTTGGGATACCTTGGAGGTGATGCTTCAGGCGATTCCAGAAGTCTGGCTCTTGTGCGTGGAGCCGCCGTCGGTAGCGTCAGGCTTGTTACGATGAATCGGGGCGGCCGAGATCTTAGAACACTTGTTGAGACTGGCATATCAAGACCGTCAGGATGTTATCATTCTTATGCGGTGGTGTATTCAGATTCGGCAAAATGCGTAACATTGTTTGTAGATGGTATTGATAAAGGTACGGCAAATGTTGATGGATATCCTTCAAATCAGAGTTGGCAGTTTTTCAGTTTGTGCGGTGGACTCGGGCAGAGCGGTCTTGTCATTGGTGAAGACGGCGCGGTTGAGGATCTGAGAATCTATGGTTCTGCACTTCCCGTTGAACAAATCCAAACATTGGCGACGGAATTCCCGTTTATATCTGAAGGATTTGTGGTGGTCGTGAGATAAACTGATGAGATTGAGCAGGGTTATGCAAAAATACCTGAATCCGTGAAGGTGTATGTTAGGGAGGTGAAAGGATAGTCGAAATCTGCTTCTCCAAACTCCGCAACGGGACGCAAGGCGTCAAGGGGACGGTCGATGTGCCATGCAGAGACCTGTTCGGCCCACTTAAAGGTCAAAAAATCGCCGATCGGCCATGTTCCGGGCTTTTGTGGGCATACCGCCTCGTCCCGGCTGCCGGTCGGGCGGAAGTGGATTGTCTTTCAATGGAAGGATGGCGTCTGGGCGTCAGGCAGACAATCGCTGGAACGCCGCTTCAAAGGTTTTGTGCCGATGGCAGTTTCGTCCGAGCCGTAGATACTTGCACCCTGCATGGCTGCCGTCGATGGCCGCAATATACATCAGGTTCAAGAATCTGTGGGGAATCTGTGGGGACAGGCCCTTGCGGAATAAAATTTTGACAGGATTTAGGTTGATTTTTGAAATAGAATGGGGGCACTCCATAAGAGCGTCTGTTTGTAGGTGTATGCGCGGTTAGACCATGCCGCATTTGGAAGAGGCGAAACACATAAAACATAGACTTTTGCGCGTCGGTAACGGCGCGTTTTTTGTAGTTTCAAATATATTTCATCAGCCTTTCGGTATTGCGCCGGAGGGTCTTTTTTTGCCGTCGGGCCGTTTGGTCCGGCGGCTTTTTTCATTTCACTTTCCCGTGGCCGGGTGGTTGCGGGAGTTCAACAAAAACCCCAAAAGGAGCCATCACATGGCCAACAGAAACGCGAATCCCGGCATCGCCGTCATAACGCAGTCCCACCAGACCGCCGACAACGCCGGAAGCGACACGAACGCCGACGCGCAGAAGCTCAACTTGACAAAGGAATGAGCCA
>JAZOAC010000083.1:0-6164 GCA_045595285.1 Kiritimatiellia bacterium
ATATTCAGCGATTATTTCACGTGTGCCGTCAGTAGAGCCGGCATCTATACAGATGATTTCTATGTTCTTCAACGTCTGATTCACCACGCTGTCAAGCGCCTCACGAACATATCGCGCGGTGTTGAGCGACGGCATCAGAACGGAGACAAAGGGGGACGTAAGTTCGTCGTAATATACTTTCTCCAGCCGGGAAACTACGGCACTCAGACTCCAATTCAAATCTGCATATCGACGATTCTCCCTTCCCTTCCCCGAAGCGGCAAGTTCCAAACCAACCCTCAATGCCTCTATCGCCGACTTTGGATCAGACGGATCAAATGTGGGATTACCGGTAGTTTTCAGTATCGCACCAACATTGCCGCAGTCCGGACCCACGACCACTTTGCCGAAGTGAAATGCAAGCGACACATTACCCGAATTGAGAATTTCAAGCCTTTGAATGAAAACAACATCCGCCGCCATGAAATAGACGGGCACGTCAATATCTTTTACACGTCCCTTCGGTTGCATAGGGAAAAGGCCTTGTAGCATATTTTGAATGCGACCGTCAAATACAGGATCGCCTTCGCCATTGGCCCTTACATGAAGCATTGGAGCAAGCAGATTGATTTTCAACCCTAAACCCCTGCAGGATTCCGCCAGCAACAGTCGCTCTCCTTCGCTTCTGAACTTTCCAAACGAAAGGACGACAGGTGTACACCTATCAAGATTCAACCGTTTTCGCGCCTCGTGTCTTCCCATGTCGCGGGGATACCAGTCATATGCATGATGAGGTATGACGCAGTGTTTTGTGTTCAGGTATTTATTCTCACATTCTTGATGGCTGTTTTCACCCAGGTGCACAATGACATCGGAGCTTCCCTCTACGATCTTATTGAGCGCGATGGAATATGGGTTGGAACAATTATGGGGTGCGGAATTGTGCCGCGTATAAAAGACGACTCCGCCTTCATCGTGTATCTCATCTATCTTCTTGAGCAGCCTTTCTGTGCACTCCTTGTCAATGTCGCCCCATCCAAACAATGCCTGCGGCCAGTGTATATGCACAATGTCAAAGCGTCCTTCCGCCGTCCAGAAATCATCTGCAGACCACGCGACACAATGTCCAGCCTTCCGCAAGCCATCAACCAACGAACGTATGTACGGATTAGCGGTATCTGAACCAGTAAAATTAACCGCCTGTAATATCTTCATTCCCATTCATCACCTCCCGTCCTCCATTATTTCTTTGTATAGGGACGCTATCTCAGCTGCATTTCTGTCGGCCGTCATATGTACGATCATGTCATCCCGTCCAGCCGCGGCCATGCGGCGCGACGCTTCTGGCGCAGAAAGCGCGATCTCCATTTTCTGAAGCAGATCATCCCATTCGCCCGGCCTGTAGTCAAATAGCAGACCAGTCTCTCCATTTCGTATCAATTCCGCAGTACCGGCGCAATTTGCCCCGACCGCGAGACACCCCGACATCATCGCTTCGACCGTTATGCGCCCAAACGCCTCTGATTTTGAACAGGTAAACGCAATATCCGCCTGCTTCAAAAACTCCGCGACCTTAAGCTGATATCCAAAATACGTCACGCGATCCTTCAACCCTGCCTCATTCAAGATACGCTCGCACTCCATACGGACATCGGCCCTCCCTGTTCCGACAAACCATATCTTGAAATTGGAATGCGGTCCTCGTCTATTCAGTTCAGCGCACGCATGCGCAAAATCAACATGTCCCTTGTAAGTCTCAAATCCACCCACCATGATAAATATAGGGGCAGGGCCAGTCAGAATAGGGGATCTTTGGCAAGCGAAACACGAAGCATCCACACCGTTGAATATGCGTACCAATTTATCGCGGTCAAACGTCCCTTCGTATTTCCGCCGTATGCTGTCTGATATCGCTATGATCCGATCCGCCATGCCAATCAATTCATTTCCACGTTTTCTATCCCAAAGCGTATTGCCCTGATCCTCTTCCAGAAACTCCCTCAAATGCCATACCAGACGTGTACCGCACGCAAGAGCCGCCTTAGCCCCGACATAAGAATATGTCGTATTAACATGCACAATATCGACATCGCAATCCTTTATGATCTTTTTGATCCGCACAGTTGCCGTCTCGTTTCGACTCATCCTCCTAAGTATCTCCGGGACGGCCTTCGTGACATCAAAGGTAAGCGGAACGACCCAATCGTACGATTCCACCATTGTGTATGGGATTGACGACGCCTCCAGAAGCTTCGTTCCATGGCCGTCCATCGGCACGATTACGAATACATCAAAACCATGGCGTTCGCGCAGGAGCCTCGCCAAGACTGTCATGCTTATGAAAGCGCCTGAGGTGCGGTTGTTGTCGGACGCCACGAACATAATGCGAGGTCCGGTTTTTGGCGGCAACCTGAAAGACGGCTCGTCATGATGCAAAACGCGCCTCATCATTTTACGCCGCACTTTGGACAGTCTAGAACGCACTTTTTCTTTTATATCCGTCAACTTGTGCGTCCGCATTGTCCGGAGTTTCGCCCTAATTCCTGAAATCGACGCGCTCAAGGATTTTCGGAATTTCGCAAATCCAGTCCTTGCATTCGCCCACCAGAATCGCCATCCGGCTCTCCATAAAAGATGGAGCACTCTTTTGACATGAACGATACGGAATAGATTCCGCCTCTTGCACATTCTAAGGTAGCACATCATCCTTCTGCAAAGCATTTCCCTTATGCCGGAATCGTAAATTTCCTTTGCGTCCAGAAAATCAAACATCTCCCGCAGTCGATCCAGTGGAATGAGCGGGTCGTTCAGCCTCGAAGCAGAATCTATATGGTATTGTCGATAATGGTAGACAGGTTCATTAAGCCATGCTATCGCCCTGGCCTGACACAGCGTCTCAATCATAAACGGATTGTCGACCCATCCTGCACCGGGAGCCTCCTTCATTCTGCAATTGTATTCAGAAAGAAACGTCCGCCGGTAGATGCAACTCCAAATCGACGGATGCATCCCAAGTATCTCCGTCTTTTCAGACGCCGTAAAAACCGTACCAGAATCCAATTTGAGCCCCTTAACAGGCCGTTCAAGCTTCACTTCCTGAAAATCGTACAGTTCCCAATAGGACCCCTTTACCACATCCACTTCTGGATGTTCTAAAGCAACTTCCAACAGCTTTTCGAACATCGAAGGCGCCACAAAATCATCGGGTTCGACTATTCCGATCCATGCTCCCGTCGCCCGGTCCAACCCAACGTTTACCGCCGCACCATAACCGCGATTCGGCTGACGCAGAAGAACAATCCTGCCATCCTGGGCAGCATATTCTTCAAGGATTGAAAGTGAAGAATCTGTGGAACCGTCGTCAATGCAAATGATTTCAATATCTTTCAGGGACTGCGCCACTAGACTGTCGAGACATTCACACAGATACTTCTCTACATTATGTACAGGAACGACAATGGATATTCGCGGCATGCTTTAGAAGCTCCTTTCTGCCGGAACTGGCGATCCGGCTCCAATGAATTGAACCTTCGACTCGACAACGACACCACGCAAAGCTTCGTCCGGAGCACGAACCTGGACATCTTTACTATTATCATTCGTTGAAGTTTTGCGACGAGCAAACACGGCAAATGGATACAGCAGAATATGGCGAATGGTATAGAACAGTCCGTTATCCTGATAGCACCACTTTATCCGAAGCAGCAAAGATTCCGTGCGGTTATCGCGCATAATCCGGATCAATTCCGGATTTTCATCACAGGGATCCGTGCGAATCGCAGAAATGAGATTCCACGTCTCCGCACCATAATGCTCACGCTTGATATTCTCACCGGCTGCAATCAGAGTCTCCTGAAAGTGTCTGGCAAACTCTGCCCTATATTTTGGTGCGATCCTGCGATATGTGAATGCATATGCGCCGATTCTCGCCCACCAGCACCAAATCGATACAGTCTGCTTGACATCAGGATACTTTTCCAGAAAAGAGTCCACAAAATCATATTCATCCCTGATGCACCAGACCTTACCTTTGCTGTAGAATGACGACTGTGGATTGTCCCGACGAAGTTTATAGAACGGACGTTCCGGTTTGTAGAGGTAGATTGTATTGGCAAATGCCGTTGTCAACATCCAAAAACCATTGTCCTGATAGGATGCGCCCGGAGTTTCATTGTGGCATATCCCGTACTTTCTGATAAACGACAATCTGTATATGCCGCTCCATGTATATAGTTTGACGAATCTGAAAACCTCCTGCCTATGGATGGCGACATCCAGAACCTGACCATACATGCCGGGTCTGGCTATGGCATCTCGCGACTCCACGATCTTTCCGCCCTTTTCACAAAAACGGCAAAAGTCAGCCTTCACAAAATCTACTCGTGTGGAATCCGCAATCCCGACAAGGGATCGGTACATGTCACTGTCTATGACATCATCTGACTCGAGAATTGCGACATATTCCCCACGCGCCGCGGAAAATCCGATGTTCACCTGATGTCCGTAACTTTTCTTTTCGCTTCGTATCAGACGGATCCTTGGATCATCCGCCATCTTCCGTTCGATGATCTGCGCCGTCCCGTCCGTAGAACCTGCATCGACACAGATGATTTCAATATCGCGAAGAGTCTGATTCCGGGCCGAATCAATACACTCTTCAATGTATTGCGCCCTATTCAGCGATGGTATCACGACAGACACTCGAAATTTCACCAGCCGCCTCCCGATTCACATTGACATCCCACGATATTCATGACAAAGTCTTTTCAGCCATATTCCGAAAAGGCGGTCGTACACAATATAGCCGTCATACGACCGATAGAGCAGCTCTTTCCTTACGAGACTCTCCAGCGCCGAAGAAACCGTCGAAGCGGAACCAAGCGAATACCGCGACAGAAAGTCCCTGCCGGTAGGCATCTTGGCCACCCCTTCCTGCGCCACAGCTTTCAGTACCGCACACAACGCCTCACTCTGACTGCGAAACAAATCCATGTAGACAAGAGAACGTGTGCCGACAAGAGAATCAATCGCACCATCCGTATCCTTAGCTGAAACAAAACCGCAATTCGCCTGCCAAATACGGTTTAAGACAGCCTGAATATACCAGGTTACGCCATCAAACCTATCGTAAAGATCGAAAAACGCCTCATCTGAAAATGGAATCTTTTCCGTCTGAAAGAACTTTGCCGCGAAATCGCAATAGATCTTTCTATCTATGACATCAAGCGAAAGAATGTCCGTTGAATTATAAAATGCCCCTCGCGGTTGCACGAACATGTCGCTCATCAAGTGAAGACGAGATCCCGCAAACACAAAACGAACATTCGGAAGAAACTGGATATGCGAGCGAAGCATTGCCTCGACACCCTTTTCAGGATAACTGCGCACCTGCTGGAACTCATCGATCGCAATCACGACCGGACGGCTGCGACTTCGCAGGAAATCAAAGGTCATCGCAAGCGACTCCTTCGCCAACGGCTCGGCAAGATCAAAAGACCATTTTATGGAGCCGTCAGTCTGAGGTGTTATGCATGGCCTTAAACTTCCGAAGAACCGTCCCAATGAACTGATGACTTTTTCACGGGTTGATTCCAGAGACGACAAACATGTTTTGGCAAAGAGCTCTACAAAATCCGAAAGCGATTCGGTTGCATAGATATCAAGATAAACCTTCTCATAGTCATCAGAAAGTTCAGCCATCATATTTTTTATGAGCCCGGTCTTTCCGTAACGACGAGGTGCGATAAGCGTTACATTTCTTCCGTTTTCAATGGCCGAAATCAACTCTGACGTCTCATGCTCACGGTCGCAAAACGTCTCGCGGCCTTCATATCCAGTCGTCAAAAAGGGATTCTTCTTTCTCATGCGCGTAATTGTAGCATTATGAGACTGAAAACACAATGTCATTACGAAAATATCGTAACGATTTTATCGTAATGGCGATCCCTGCATGTTCACGGGACAAGCGGCGCTCAAGAAATCTGCCTACACACCTGTACCGGCAACCCCAAATATCGATTTACCAAGGGTGATCGACTACTTCCAATATCGATTTACCAAGGGTGATCGCATCTTTCACTGTCGTCCTAAAAAAACACGTCTGAAGGTATAGTTAAACCCATTGCTATCCCATAGACGGGATAGCAATGATCAGATTCACAACGCCGTTTCCGCAGATTGGCAGA
>JAZOAC010000084.1:0-14999 GCA_045595285.1 Kiritimatiellia bacterium
GGATGGAGAACGACAGAACGAGTGCGTTCCAATTCGTGAGATACGCCTTGGCGGGAATAGCGAGAAACGAAATCGAACTGACATACGTGGCGAAGACGGAAAGCGCAATCGTCCAGCCGGGCAGCTTTCCGCCTCCAGCCATGAACGTACGGGCATCACCAGAGCCTTTGCGGAAAAAGAACGAACAGCCGAACAGCGTGGTTCCGGCAAGATAGGCAAGGATTACCGCAATGTCGATCCAACTCTTCACGCACAGGTCTCCGCCTTGGCCTTTGCCGAACGCAATCCTTCGAGCAGGGCGTTCGTGTCGTTCTTGACGCTCATGTAGCCAACGCCGCGCTTGCGCCACTTTGCGAAATCGCCTTCGGTGTAGGTACCCAGCAGAATTCCCCGCTCAACGGTTTTGCGGCAGACATCATCAATGGCCGCCTCGACTTCGGGATCGTCGAACGCGCCCGGCTTGCGCATTGAGGCGGAAAGGTCGTACGGCCCCACGAGTATGGAATCTATTCCAGGCACATCAAGAATCCGGTCGATCCTCCTTGCCGCATCTATGTGCTCGATCTGGAGAATGACTAGAGGTTCGCGTTTCGAAATCTCAAGAAAGTCTTTTGCATCCTGCGCGCCGTAGTTCCAGCCCCGGCGGAATCCGCAGCCGCGGTTTCCGCCGTCCATAGGATAGCGGCAAGCGGCAACGGCACGGGCGGCGTCGTTTTCGTCCATGACCATCGGCACTATGATGCCGGCAGGAGCGAAATCGATAATCTTCTTTATCTCCGTATGGTCGCAGGACGGCACACGGTAGAAACTTGCGACCCCGGTGCCTTTCACCGCCATGAGATGGTGCATCGCCGCAAGTCTGTCCATCTCGCCGTGTTCTCCGTCAATCCACACGAAATCCATCCCGGCGGCACAAGCGACTTCCGTCACCGCACAATCGGCGAATGTCACGCAACAACCGTACGCGATTTCTCCGCGCCCGGTTTTTTCGAGAAATCTTTCCAGATTGTTAATGTCCATAAAACAACGCCTCGCAACATTTTCTTGCGCATTATTGTAGCAAAATATAATCAGAAAAAACGTCCGGTGGACGATTGTGCACATATCAGGAATCATGTATAATATCGCATCAATGTGGGTAAATAAAAACATAAGCCGTATTGTCGACCAAAAACAGATAGGTCTTGGATGGCTGAAAGCCATCACGGAATGGACTACGGACAAAACCGTATTCCACAATCCTCACACCCACCGGAATCTCGAACTGATTTTCTGCATGAAGGGCTCTCTCGCATATGAGATCGACGGATACGGAACCGTGACCATGGCCAGCGGCACTGGAATGGTGATACCGCCGGAAACGCAGCATGTCCTCAAAGGCGAGATGGATTCCCCTGGTGAGCGCATCGGATTCCACATCGTGAATCCAACTTCGTTGAGGCGGAAATATGCCGTATTCTCCCAGTCCGACATATCGTCGTTCTATGACACGATGCTCAATGCCGCCGCCCATCCGTTTCATATTTCCGCCACCCTTCTTGGGTCTGTGAAAGAACTAGTTGGCATTGTCCGCAAGACCAATCCTTCAAGTGTCGAACTTGGGCTCTTGCGCGCATTGTGCTGCACGATTCTGTATCGCGTCGCTGGTGAGATCGGCAAGCCGCCCGCACCGCCAAAATCGCATATGATGGACGAAGCGATCCGTTTTCTCCAAAACAACTGCGGAAGGAAAATCGACACGGAAGATCTGGTGAGGCATATGGGATACGGGCGTTCGCAGCTGTTTGCCTTGTTCAAAAAACATACTGGATTGGCGATAAATGAATATCTCGTCAGATTTCGGATAGAAATGGCACAACGACTTCTCTCCCAGAACATGCCCGCCGATGAAGTGGCGAAAAAGGTCGGTTTCTCATCATCCAGATACTTCAAGAAAGTGTTTGTCAAATACACCGGCCAAACACCTTGAGAACAACTGGTACAACTATGGTCTGACTATGTAAAGAATTGCAATTTCTCGCATTAACCGACTGTTTTATTAAATAGCACCATTCCAGTAGTATACGAGATTTCGTCCGCACTGTAATCTTGAGAATTAGTCGAACCGTGTTCTCATTTATCCGCTGTCGCATCAGAATCGAAAGAATTGGTCCGTATTCTCAACATTTCACAACCTCATAGAAGCGTGAGAATTGGTCCGAAGCATATTCTCATTTTGAAATGAGAAAAAAAAGCGAGGGCTCACGGAATTGCGTGAACCCTCAACTTTTATCAGGCTGCTAAGCCGAAATGCCTTAGGCGACGGTGCCGCCGGCGGCCTCGATCTTGGCCTTGGCAGCTGCGCTGCAGGGAACCTTCACCGTGAACTTCTTGGTGAGGTTGCCGACGGCGAGAATCTTGATTTTCGGACGCTTGTTGTCCGAGAATCCCTTCGCCGCGAGCGACTCGACGGTGATCTCCGCGCCGGCGTCGAACACCTTCTCCAGGGAGGAGAGGTTCACGCCGAGGGCCTTCGCATTGAAGCGGGCGTTGTTGAAGCCGCGCTTCGGAAGACGGCGCACGAGAGGCATCTGACCGCCTTCGAAGCCGAGTTTCTGCTTGTGGCCCTTGCGCGCGTTCTGGCCCTTGTGGCCGCGCGTAGAGGTCTTGCCCATGCCCGAACCGCCACCACGACCGACGCGCTTGCGGCGCTCGCGGGCTCCCGGGGTGTTTGTAAGGTTTGAAAGGTCCATTTCTGTTATCCTTTATATGCGGCGGCTTGAGGACAAGCCGCCCTACCATTACGCGCGGATCGAGGCGATTTCCTCTGCGGAGCGGAGCTTCGAGAGGGCGTTGAGCGTCGCCTTCACCACATTGAGCTTGTTCTTGGAGCCGAGGGACTTGCCCACGCAGTCGCGGATTCCGCATGCTTCGAGCACGGGGCGCATTCCGCCGCCGACGATCAGGCCCTTGCCGTCAGGCGCGGGCTTGAGGATCACGCGGCCGCCATCGCACACGCCTTCAACCTCGTGCGGGATGGTCTTGCCCTTCATGCACATGGGGCGCATCGCCCTACGGGCGGCCTCGCCGCCCTTGCGGACTGCGTCACCGACTTCATTGGCCTTGCCGAAGCCGACACCGACCTTACCCTCGCGGTCACCGACGACGATGACAGCGGAGAAGCTCATGCGACGACCACCCTTGACGGTCTTGGCGCAACGGTTCACGAACACTACATGTTCGTCGAGATCGTCCGTGGCCGCGTTCTCGCGGCGCTTGTCACGATTCTGAGCCATTATTCAGCCTCCTTGACGGTTTTGCTGGAGATGGACACGCCACCTGCGACACAAGCCTCCACGATAGCCGCGACGCGGCCCGTGTACTTGTTGCCGCCACGGTCGACGACCACCATCGTGATGTTCTTCGCCTTCGCGGCCTCGGCGGCGGCGGCGCCAAGCGCCTTCGCCGTCTCGAGGTTTGCCTTCTTCTCCTTGATGGTGGAGGCGGAGGCGAGCGTCTTGCCCACCGAATCGTCGATGAACTGGACGTACATGTGCTTGTTCGTCACGCAGATTGACATGCGCGGCTTCTCTGCCGTGCCGATCACGCGCTGACGGAGGCGAAGATGGCGCTTCGCACGCTGTGTTTTGCGGTTGAACATGATTAGGCCACCTTCTTGCCCTGCTTGCGGCGGATGTGTTCGCCGACGTACTTGATGCCCTTGCCCTTGTAGGGTTCGGCCGGATAGAAGCTGCGGATGCGGGCCGCGGCTTCGCCAACGAGCGCCTTCTCGCAGCCCGTCACGGTCACCTGGAGACCGTCGTTCTCGACGGTCACGGTGATGCCTTCGGGGATTGCGTAGATCTTGGGCGATGCGAATCCGAGCGAGAGGGAGAGGTTCTTGCCCTGAAGGGCGGCCTTGAAACCGGTACCTTCGATGGCAAGCTTCTTCGTGTAGCCCGCGGAAACGCCAATCACCATGTTGTTGATCAGCGCGCGCGAAAGTCCGTGAAGGGCCTTGAAGGAGTCATCCCTGCGGGTGACCACAACCTTGCCATCTTCGACCTTCGCCGAGATGCCGTCATGCATTTCGTAGGAAAGCTCACCGAGCTTGCCCTTGACTGTGACTTTCTGGCCGGCGACCGTGCAGGTAACGCCTTCCGCAATCGTCACGGGTTCTTTTCCGATACGAGACATTGTTTTCTACTCCTTACCAAACGGTGCAGATGACTTCACCACCGAGCTTCTCGGCCTTGGCCTGCTTGCCGCTCATCACGCCCTTGGACGTGGAGACGACCGCGAGACCCATGCCGCCGAGAACCACCGGGATGTTCGCGCAGGTCACGTAGCGGCGGAGGCCGGGCTTGGAGATGCGCTTGAGACCGGTGATGGCCGCAACGGCCTTATCGGTGTACTTGAGCTTGATTACGAGCTGCTTGGGGAACTCGCTGGTCACGAAGGCGTCTTCAATATATCCGGCGTCCTTCATAACGCGGGCGATTTCCGCTTTGAGCTTGGATGCAGGCGTCGCGACCTTGACCAAACGGGCCTTGAGTCCGTTGCGGATCGAGACGAGCATGTCGGAAATGGGATCCATTGTCATTTCTCAGTTCCTTTCCGTTACCACGATGCCTTGGTGACACCAGGGATCATTCCGTTCACGGCGAGTTCACGGAAGCAAAGACGGCAAACGCCGAACTTGCGCATGAACGCGTGGCGACGGCCGCAGATCTGGCAGCGGTTGTAGCCGCGGCTGGAGAATTTCGGCTTGCGTGCCGCCTTTTCCATCAAACATTTCTTGGCCATTGATTATGCCCTCCCCGCGAACGGCATGCCGAGAGCCTCGAGAAGGGACTTGGCAGCCTGGTTGTCGTTGCTGGACGTCACGAAGGTGATGTCCATACCGGAATGACCCGCCGATGCCTCCACGAGTTCGGGGAAGATCGAGTGGTCCTTGATTCCGAGCGTATAGTTGCCGCGTCCGTCAAAGCCGCGGTTGGGAATGCCGTGGAAGTCGCGGATGCGCGGGAGAGCCGTCGCGATGAAGCGCTCGGTGAACTCCCACATGCGCTCGCCGCGGAGGGTCACCTTCGCGCCGATCGGCATGCCTTCGCGCAGCTTGAAGTTCGAGATGGACTTCTTAGCCTTGCAGACTTTCGGCTTCTGGCCCGTGATCGCCGTGAGGTCGCCCATGAGGTTCTTCTGCTCGTCCTTGGAGACGATGCCGAAGGCCATGTTGAGCACCACCTTCTGGAGGCGGGGAACCAGCATGCGGTTCTTCGTGCCGAGCTTCTGCTCGAGAGCCGGAACCACTTCGTTCATGTATTTGTCTTTCAGGTTCGACATGGCTTAGATCACCTTTCCGGAAGCCTTGAGCTTGCGGGCCTTCTTGCCGTCCTTCTCGGCGGCGGAGACACGCGAACCCTTCTTCGCTTCGGCGTCATAGGGCATGAGCTTGCAGAGGCGGATGGGGAGCTCGATGTCGATGAGCCCGCCGGCCGACTGCTGCGTGCGGCGCATGGCCTTCTTGTGTTTGTTGAGACCTTCGACGATCGCCGTGCCCTTCTTCGGGTTCACGCTCTTGACCGTGCCCGTGCGGCCGGCGTCGTTACCGTGAGTAACGATCACGGTGTCGTTCTTCTTGATTCTTGCGATACCCATGATTCGTCTCCTTAGACCACTTCCGGGGCCATAGAAATGATTTTCATGTAGTTCTTGTCGCGAAGCTCGCGCGGAACCGGTCCGAACACGCGGCTGCCGATGGGATTCATCTTGGAATCCACCAGCACGCATGCGTTCTGGTCGAAGTGCACGCGCTGACCGTCCTCGCGGACGATCGGTGCGCCGGTGCGGATGATGACCGCCGTGGCGACCTGGCCCTTCTTGATGGAGCCGGTCGGGGACGCTTCCTTGATCGCGACGCGGATGACGTCGCCAAGGTGCGCGTACTCCTTGCGCTGCTTGAGGATGCGGAAGCACATCGCGCGCTTGGCGCCGGTGTTGTCCGCGACAACGAGATTAGAGAGTTCCTGCAACATTGTTACTTGCCCTCCACCACGCGCCAGCGCTTGGTCGCGCTGAGCGGACGTGTCTCCATGATCGTGACGATGTCGCCCACCTTTGCGGTGTCGGCCTCGTCATGCACATGGTACTTCTTCGAGCGAATCACCACCTTGCCGTAGAGGGGGTGGAGTTCGCGGTACTCGACTTTCACGACGACGGACTTAGCGCCCATCTTGGACGTGACCGTCCCTTTGCGGACCTTGCGGGCTCCGCGGGTCTTTTCGTTCGTGCTCATCAGATTTTCGCTCCTGCGCGGGTGATGAATTTCGTGTGGATACCGATCTTCGTCGCCGCAAGCCGCATGCACTCGCGTGCAACCTCTTCGGAAACGCCGCCGATTTCGAACAGCACCTTGCCGGGAAGGATCACGGCCGCCCAGAACTCGGGGTTGCCCTTTCCTCCGCCCATACGCACTTCGATCGGCTTTCTTGTGACCGGCTTATCGGGGAACACGCGGATCCAGAGCTTGCCCTTGCGCTTCATCTCGCGGTTGATCGCAACGCGGCATGCTTCAATCTGCGTGGCCGTAAGGTCGCCGCGGGTCATCGCCTTGAGACCGAATTCGCCGTAGGCGAGCTCGGTTCCAGACGTTGCGTAACCTGCGCGGTTGCCTTTGGAGACCTTGCGGAACTTAACTCTTTTTGGCATCAAAGGCATGGCTTACTTCCTCTCCTTCCGCTCTCCGCGCTCGCGGCGCTGGCCGCTCATGCGAGGCTGGAAATCCTCTTTCTTGCAGATCCACACCTTGATGCCGATCTTGCCGGCCGTGGTGTTGGCTTCCGCAAACCCGTAGTCGATGTTCTCGCGGAGCGTGTGCAGCGGCACCTTGCCCTGGCGGGACCACTCGACGCGCGCGATCTCCGCGCCGTTGATGCGGCCGCCGGCCTTGATCTTGATGCCGTCCACGCCCATGTCCATCGCAACCTTCTCGGCACGCTTCATCGCGCGCTTGAGGGCGATGCGGCGCTCAAGCTGCTGCGCGATCGACTCGGCGACGAGCTGGGCGTCGGCGTCGGCGTCGCGCACCTCCTTGATCTCGAGATAGACTTCCTTCTTCGTCATCTTCGAGAGCTCGTCGCGGATCTTGTCCACGTCCTGGCCCTTGCGGCCGATGATCACGCCCGGACGGGCGCTCATCAGCGTCACGCGCACGCGGTTGGCGTAGCGCTCGATGATGATCTTTGAAAGACCGGCCTCAGAGAGGCGCTTCTTCACGAACTCGCGGATTTCGCTGTCTTCCACGAGGAAGGAGCCGAAGCTCTTCTTGGGCGCGAACCATTTGGAGCGCCACGCGTGGTTGACGGGCAGACGGAACCCGACTGGATTGACTTTCTGTCCCATTATTTAGCCTCCTTGGCGTCCGTGAGGACGACTTTGCAGTGGCAGAGACGACGGGCGATCGGATGGGCCGAGCCGCGGGCCGTCGGCCAATACCGGCGGATGCGGACGGACTCGTCGAACACGCACTCCTTGACGGTGAGCGTCGCCGTGTCGAGACCATTGTTGTTCTTCGCGTTGGCCGCTGCGGAAAGCAGGGTCTTCTTGAGGATGACCGCCGCCTTCTTCGGGCTGAATTCGACGAGCTTGAGAGCCGCCGAGACCGGGAGACCCCGGCATTCGCGGGCAAGCGGACGGCCCTTGGCCGCCGACATGCGGGCGTTACGGGTGATTGCTATCACTTCCATCTCTTACCTTACCTATCTGCCTTCTGGACGCTTGCGCCGTGCGACTTGAACGTACGGGTCGGGGCGAACTCGCCGAGGCGGTGGCCGACCATGTTTTCCGTGACGAACACGGGGACGTGCTGACGGCCGTTGTGCACGGCAAAGTTCAGTCCGACAAACTCGGGGAGCACCATAGAGCGGCGGCTCCACGTCTTGATGGGCTGCTTCTTGCCTGCGGCCTGCATCTTCTCGACCTTCCTCAGGAGGCTCTCCTCCACATAAGGTCCCTTCTTGAGTGAACGCGCCATGGATTATTTCCTCCGTTTGACGATAACCTTGTTCGAGGCCTTGTGCGGCTTGCGGGTCTTCCCGCCCTTCGCCAGCTTGCCCCAGGGAGAACGCGGATGGCTGCCGCCGGACGTACGGCCTTCACCGCCGCCCATCGGGTGGTCAACCGGGTTCATCGCCACACCGCGAACCGTCGGGCGAATGCCGAGGTAGCGCTTGCGGCCTGCCTTGCCGAGCTGAATCGAGCCCCAGTCCTTGTTGCCCACGGACCCAACCGTCGCCTTGCAGCGGGAGTTGAAGATGCGGACTTCGCCGGACGCGAGCTTGAGCGTGACCGTGTCGCCGGAGCGGGCCATCACCTGAGCGTCGTTGCCGGCGCTGCGGGCGAGCTTGGCTCCCTGACCGGGGACGAGCTCAACGCAGTGGACCATGAGGCCCAACGGGATGAGCGCGAGCGGGAGGCAGTTGCCGGGGGTGGCTTCGGCCTTGTCGCCGCTCATGAGCGTCATTCCGGGCTTAACACCCTCGGGGGCGAGGATGTAGGAGAGCGTGCCGTCCTCGTACTTCAGGAGCGCGAGGTTTGCGCTGCGGTTCGGATCGTAGGCGATCGCCTCGACCGTCGCAGGCATGTTGTCCTTCTGGCGCATGAAGTCCACGATACGGTAGCGACGCTTCACGCCGCCGCCCTTGTGGCGGGTGGTGATCACGCCGGTGTTGTTGCGGCCGGCCGTCTTGCGGACAGCGCGCGTAAGCGACTTCACCGGCTTCTTCTCGGTGATCTCCTCGAACGTCGGGGCCACGCGGAAGCGCATGCCCTGCGAACGAGCGTTGAATTTCTTGAGTGCCATTGTAGGTAAACTCCTTACACCTGTTCGATGCGCTCGCCGTCCTTGACCGTCACGATAGCGCGCTTCCAGGTGGATTCCTTCACCTGACGGCGCGTACCGCGGATCGTGCGGAGACCGCCCTTCATGTTCTGGGTGTTGACGGCGAGCACGTGCACACCGTACTTCTTCTCGACCGCCTGGCGGATCTCGGGCTTGGAAGCCTTAACGTCCACTTCAAGGCAGTAGCGGTTCTGGGCGCTGAGAGCCGATCCCTTTTCGGTGATCAGGATGCGCTTGACGATTTCCTTTGCCATTACTTCGCCTCCTTTGCAACGACGCCCATGCGCTTGACGAGGGCGTCGAAGCCGGCCTTGTCGCACACGATCGTCTTGAATTTCAGCACGGAGTAGACGTCGGCCTCGCATGCGGTCACCCAGGCGGCGCGCGCCAGGTTGGCCGTAACGCGGAAGACGTTCTCGTCGAACTGCTCGGTCACGATGAGAGCGCTGCGCTCAACGCCGGCCTTCTTGAGGAGAGCGGCCATGAGCTTCGTCTTGGGCTCGTCGAACTTGAATTCGGAGACCACGATGACGTCGCCGGCGGCGATCTTCTCGGAGAACGCACGAGCGAACGCGAGCTGCATGACCTTGCGGTTGACCTTCTGCGAGAAGTCGCGAGGCTTGGGACCGTGCGCCACACCGCCGCCGCGCCACACGGGCGACTGACGAAAACCGGCGCGGGCGTTGCCCGTACCCTTCTGCTTCCACGGCTTCTTGTTCGAGCCGGCGACCTCGCCCTTGCCCTTCGTGCAAGCGGTGCCCGCGCGCATGGCGTTGCGGATTGCGGTCACGGCGTCCTTGACGGCCTGCGCACCCTTCTCGAGCGTGAGCTGGGCGTCGTCGAACGCGATGTCGGCTCCCGCCTCACCGGCGGACGTAAATGCCTTGATCGTTGCCATTGTTACTTCGCTCCCTTCTGCGCCTTGAACGCGAGAGCCGCGTTCTTGAGCGATTTGCGCACGAAGACGAGTCCGTTGCGGGCGCCGGGGATGGAGCCCTTCACGAGGATCACGTTGTCCTCGGGACGGATCTGGACGACTTCGAGGTTGATGTTCTTGCGGTTGACGTCACCCATGTGGCCGGGCATCTTCTTGCCCTTCTCGATCCAGCCGGGGAGGTCGCGGGCCGCGAGGCCGCCCGTGCGGCGCTTGGAGTGGCCGCCGTGGGTCATGTTGCCGCCGGCGAAACCGTAGCGGCGGATGACGCCCGCGAAGCCGCGGCCCTTCGTCACGCCCGTCACATCGACATACTTCACGCCTTCAAAGTTCTTGACGGTGAGAACGTCGCCGACCTTGAGGTCCTTGTCGCACTCTTCCATCTTGAATTCCTTGAGGACACGCACGAACTCGGTAAGGCCCGCCTTCTTCTGGTGGGCGAGCTCGGGCTTCGTGATGCGCTGCTCCTTCTGGACGCCGAAACCGATCTGGGCGGCGGTGTAGCCGTCCGTCTCGGGCGTCTTGAGCTGCACTACAGGGCAGGGACCGACTTCGATCACGGTCACGCAGATGCGCTTGCCGTTCTCGTCGAAGATCTGGGTCATGCCCACTTTCTTTCCGATCAAACCTTCCATTTCAGCTCCTCCTTACACCCGGATGGTGATGTCTACGCCCGCGGGCAGGTTGAGCTTCTTCAGTTCGTCGATCGTCTTCGCGGTAGGATTGACGATGTCGAGAAGACGCTTGTGCGTCCTCATCTCGAACTGATCCATGGACTTCTTGTCGACGTTCGGCGAACGGTTCACCGTGAAACGCTCGACGCGCGTGGGGAGCGGGATCGGCCCCACCACCTGCGCACCCGTGCCCCTGGCGGTGTCGATGATTCCACCGACAGCCTGATCAAGCACACGGTGATCGTATGCCTGTAGGCGGATGCGTACTCTTTGCTGTTGCATCTTTTGTTTCTTTCTTTGTTCTTGTTTCAGTTAACCTGCCCTTCAACGACCGGAATCTTCAGCCGGACTCACCTTTCGGTCAGTTGCCGACCCGCCCTCACAAGGCGCGTTCCGGTTTTGTCTCCAGACAGTCCCCTTTTTGAGTACACAGCATGAGACAGAAAAGCGCCCGCGGCGCTTTTCCCGGCATTCCGCGAGCGTTTCGCTCATCTCATCCGGACGTATCAAATGGCCGTTTTTGCGGCTCAATCTGACCGTATCGCTACTATCTCCCCAAAAAAGGAGCGCTTATTGTATCATATCCCAGTGCAAAATGCAAGATAACGCAACAAAAATCTGAAACATCTCGTAACCTGTGCTGTCCAGAAGCAAATACAAGAATTACTTGCGCTTACACCTAAAGTTTATTGAGCAGTATCGATAGTGGTGTCTTTCCCTACTATTCCTTCCTATGAAGGAATGTTGCGTTTACTTCTGGACACGCCCGGTCAACCAGTTTTGCGCCGCTGGCGCGACCACGAAAGCTGCGGCGCAATGACCATCTGAGTGACCGATTGCGTCATCTCTGCAAAGAGTATTCTTTCACACACAATATAATGGTACAATATTGACAGTTTACCCAACTTATAAAACTCTGCGTTAAAAACAAAAAATCACTTTCCCCGCTCCATCAGAAGACCTTGATGACCAGCCGGTATTATCGCCAGACCGTTGTGGATTGCGGCAAGATCAGGCCGTCCTGAAAGCTTGTATTCCCGCAGTAGCTTCGGCTTGCGGGGATTGGCGAAATCCCAGATATGCACCTCGCCCTTGCTTCTTGAGGTGCATACCACAATCCGTCCATCCGAACGCGGAACACCGCCAATGCCTCCCGGATGAGCAACGCTCATGACCGGACCGCGCGTTCCATCGGGATTGACGAATTGATATCCGCCCCCCACCGTGTACAGGAATCTGTCGCCAAATGCGCATATTCCATTGCCTTGGTTGCCTGCGCGGACCGTGCCGCGCTTATCCACTTTCACCTTCCCTCCGTTTCCGCAGAGCGCCGGCCATTTGAGTCCCAATTTGTTCTGGTGCGCCGGGAACGCGTTTCCTATCGCTCTGTCCGCCAGATATTTGTCCCACTGGCAGCCGACAGAAAATCTGCAAATGGGGGTTGTCGCATTGAAATCATCCAACCTGAAAACTTCACAAGCTTTTGTGCGCGTCGACAGGATCGCTACATCCCGATTTGGCGCCCAGCACCAGAATGCCACGTTCTGCCCATTCCCCGGCGGCAAGCGTCTGACAACTTCCCGGAATCCTACGGCCCCATCCAGTTCATATACAGCCCATCCGTCTATTCCTTCAGCGGTCACGAGCCTGTCACCGGCGAAGCAGCAGTCCGTCACTCGTTTTTCCCCCGGCAACTCCCCAAGCTTTCTGAATCCATGTTCAGGTGATATCTCCAAAACATGCAGCCCCGCATCCGCGAAAGCGGCATAGGCGACACCACCTTTCAGACATACAGTCCGCGCCTGTCCCGAAGCAGACGGGCGATAGACATGAAACACGTTCGGATCAGTAGCATAATCCTCCCTGTATGACGAATCTTCCGGAGACTTGCCTTTATCAACCGTCAATGGCTCGACTTCTTCTGCCGGCACGACCCAAAGTCCGCTCGGCCTCGCCGACACATACAGGCAACCTTTGCCGACAGCCACTGAACTAATGGCGGCAGACGGCCAATCTTTTCCTTTCTGAGAAATGCAAAGGCGATCGATGATTTTAGGTTTGCCGGGATCTTTCACATCCACCACAAACATTCCATTGTGGGAATCGCAGCAGAAAGCGAACCCATTGGACACTCTCGGCGTCCAATAATCGTCGTCACGGGGTTTGAATCGCGGGAAATCAATTCGCGAAACGCGCTTTGGCCTGAAAGGATCAGAGATGTCGAAGATATCCATTCCCCGCCCACGCCCGCAAGCCTCATCATCGGTCATTCCGCGGGAGAGACGAAGCGACTTCGGGATATCGTGCCCTGTGGAGCAATAAAGGTATTTCCCATCTGTGGCGACACCATCTCCAAAGCCCCCGAGTTGAAGTTCCGCCACTTTGCGGAAGCGTTTCATGCTGCGGGCGTCGAATACGGTCACTTTCCCTGCCGCCCATTCTCCGGAATACAGGAAACCGTCATGGTACACGACCGACTGCGATTCAGGCGTCTTCCTGATACATATATGCGCCGGGTTACATGGATCGGACACATCCACAGCCTCTACACCATTGATGCGTTCGGATAGAAAAACCGTATTCCCCGCAACATCTATACCGGTCGCGAACTCAACAGAATCGAATCTTGACAGCAATCGCATGTTTCGGGGATCACTCACGTCCACAATGCGAAGTCCGGTCTCCCGCGACGCCACATAAGCAAGATTGCCCTGCACCACAACCTGCCGCCGGTTATCCATGCCCTGCAATGCTCCCAGCAGCTTCGGCGAAAGCGGCGATGACACATCAAGCGCATACAGGGAATCGTCGGCAATGCAGTAGAGGGTGTTTCCTTGAAGAAACACTCCCATGGCGGCATCCCCGACAGTTTCAACCTTCTGCGGCCGCCCCAACAGACCCGCAAATGACGGATGCAGCAGAAACAGCCCCGCCGCTGCACACAGCAATCGCCCCATCTGCGGTCTTATTTTCGGTTGCATGGTATTTTCCTTTTGATTCCTTGCATCAATGACTGTTAAGCCAATGAGGATTTCCCCTCCGGATGCCGTGTCATGTTCTGCGTTCTATCCTCACATGGTCGAACTTTATCCGCCCGACGCCCTCCCCGCGTATGAGCAGGTAGTACGAAGAGGAAGCTTTTCCCTTTTCAATGTCGATTACATACCGGATGGAACCGGAATCGCCATCCAGCGTGGATATCCGCCCACTGGCGGGCTTGTGCGTACCGGTGTTGCGCAGATATATGAGCCATGTGCGCATACAGGAGTCTTCCTGAATCGTATGCATATCGACAACGAAACGGAACTTCGCGCCTTTCGCACCCTTCCATGCTCCACGGGGAAACTCAAGCCGGGCATCCACATCACCCATCTCGTAAAAGCCGTCCTTGAGCGGCATTGGCTTTCCGCCAGAGAAACCGGAAAGGAAAGGACAGTCCTTCATCGGATTGTCCGACTGCCATACGACCTCCGGCGCCACCTTCGGTTTCGGCGCCGAAAATTCAACGGACAAAGGATTGCCTGCCTTCCGCAGGCTATTCAGCGGGAACACCCGGAAGCGGTATCTGCCGCCTGGAGTGAAATACGCGCCGGGAATATCCAGATCGTACTTTTCAGGCCGTTCAAACGTTCTCAGCCATGCTTCGCCGATGAAATCTCTCGTGCCAAGGGGCTTCCATTTTCCGCTGCGGTCACGACGCTCCAGATTGACACGGTAGATGTAAGGACGGATATCTCCGTCCGCGACCGGAACCGTAAGCAGTACGCCGCCATCGTCCCCGGCCGGCACAACCTTCAGCGTCGCCCCCGCCGCAAAGGACGGCACCGCCGACCTGTCCTTCCTCCCCGCATTGCGATATGGCGCCGTGGCCGGATCGAAAGGCCACGGAATCATCCACGGTTCGTTCGCCCTGTACTCTTCGCCGTCGCGCACATCGAACCTGCGGAATACGATGCGTGAGGCGAAAACGTCAACTATCAGAACACCGTAGTGTTCCCTTCGCGGATGATCGCTTCCGACCAGACGCTCTCCCCAGTTCTGCAGACATCCGACATTCACGGACGTGAACTCCCCTTGCCAGATCGCACGTTCATCCACAAGCGTTCCGTGGGTGTGCCCGGAGAAGTTCACCACCTGAGGGTACTTGTTGAGCATTTTCCTCTTGTCCGCGTTTCCGAAGCCGCTGCGCGTGGTTTTCTGCGGGGGAATGTGTGCAAACACAAAGACGGGCTTGCCGGGATTGGCCGCCACCGCTTCGGCAATCATCTTGTCGCAGCGATCGAGATCAAGGCCGTCCGTCATCCTCTGCGGAAAAACCACATACGGAAAGCCTTTTATCGTCCCATGGGCATAAGGATCGTTCTTCGCCCCGATCAAACGCTTCATGTCCGCAAACGCCGAATCCGCGTCCTTGGGCCAAAGGCTTCTCTTCTTGGCCCCTCTGTAGTAGATATAGTCATGGGCCGCATACACAAAAAGCTCCTCTGGACGTTTCGCCGCGGGCACTCCG
>JAZOAC010000085.1:0-15787 GCA_045595285.1 Kiritimatiellia bacterium
TCACCCACTTCTCCACTTTAATGTTGACCAACAAACCACCATTGACGCCAGAGACCATCACATGCTATAATGCTTTTCATTTCCAAGGAGGATTCTGTCATGCCAACAATAATGAGCATAAAAGAGGCAAAGGCCAACTTCTCAGGGATGCTTTCCGAAGTTGAGTCCGGGGTCGCCTCTTTCACAATCATGCGATACGGGCGCCCCATTGCACGAGTCGTTCCAATCGAGCGAACCCGCAAGATACGTCCGCTCACTGGATATGGCACAAAGATTGTCGTCAAAGGCGACCTTTTCTCCGATGACTCCACGCTGTGGGAGAACGCTTGATGCGGTATCTGCTTGACACTTGCGCAATGATTTGGCTTGGCATGGGCGGTGGCGACTTGAGCTTGGACGCGCGGAGGCGCATTTCCATGGCTTCTGCGCTTCATTACTCGCCCATATCGGTCTGGGAGATTGCGCGTCTCATAAAAGAGGACAAAGTATTCATCCCAAACAGCGCAACAGACTTTGTTGCAGATCTCAAGGAGCAGTACGGGCTTGATGCAATTCCACTGACGGACGACATCATGATTCGCGCCGCCCAGTTGCCGGATGTCCACAAAGATCCCGCCGACAGAATCATCATTGCGACTTCGCTTGCCCATGATCTTACAATAGTGACAGGCGACAGCAAATTCCCTCAATACGGAGTTAGAACCATTTGCTAAATATCGGGGCGAATGGAAGTGGCTACTTGCCGATATTCACTGAATAGGACAACTCCCCCACTCACCAACTCCTCCACTTTAACATCCTCCAACTCCAACTAAAGCATCCTCTTCACCAAAGGAACCATATCTCCCAAAACCGCCGCCTATCCATTGAAGATTTTCAGCATCGCAAACAGGGTCTGTCCCCACAAGCTCCCCACAAACTCCACTGGCACTATTTCATAATGCCGCGCATGTAGCCCAATGCGAACGCCATACCCGTCTCCCACCAGTCAGACGCATCAAGGCGCGGCGAGTGGTCCGGCACGATAGTTCCCTCGAATCCGCACTTCTCGTAAATCGCCATCGCCCGCTTCATATCCACATAACCGTCATCAATGAACACTTCGCTGTAGCGCGGCAAGGTGCCGGACGTATTTCTGAAATGCACGTAGCCGATCCGCCCGGCGGATGCGAATTCCTCTATCGCGGCATAGATGTCGATCCCTCGCATCGTCGATATCGTTCCCTGACAGAACTCCAGACAGTTCGCCGGCGAATCGACGAGAGCCAGCAGCTTGCGCATCCCTTCAACGGAGGTGAGCGGACGGAATGTGCCTTTCAGATATTCGATCGGCGGATCGTCCGGATGGGCGCAGAGTTTCATTCCGTATTTCTCGGCAACCGGACAAAGGTTCTCCAGAAAATACTTGAGTCTGCCCCAATGCTGTTCAGGAGTGGTCGGAGGAAGAACATCCACCGCGCTTCTTCTATCTATCTCAGTATTGAACCAAAACCGACGGGACGGAAGCGGCGAATGATCCACCTTCTCTTCGTCAAACTTCTTGATTGCCGCAGCACCGCGTCCGTCTCCGTTGTTGACTTCGGAATAATACCCCTGCACGCCGCAGCAGCTGAAATTGTAACCGAAGCATTTTATCCCTACCTCACCCGCGTTCGACACGGTCTTGATGAGATTCTCCATCTGCTCTTCTTTGCCTGGTTCATCAAGAACGATATGGTCGATGTGCTGCGGATGAAAGTTTTCGATTCCATCCAGAACAAGACCATGCTTCGCGGCCTGCCGATAGATGCGGTCAAAGTCCTCCGCATGCCACACACCGTCACCCGCTCCAAACGGAACCCACGCAACCACCGTCTCACATCCAAGCTGACGCGCCATCGCAAGATGACTGTCGCTCCATTTTTCAGGATGCATCGCCAAACCAAGTTTCATCTTATTTCTCCCTCATTTTTGATGTATCGTCTTCACAAGCGGCGGGATACAGCTGAACGGATGAACCGCCGTCCATAACTGCTCGCGCTCCCTGAAATCCGCGTGCGCCGTCCGAGGCAAAGAAAAGCACCGCGTCGGCCACGTCCTTGCCTGTTGCTTCACGTCCAGTGGGAACGAGCGAACGACGTTGCGCCTTAATTTCATCAGTAAGAAATTTCCAACGGCTGGTCCAGATGAAACCAGGTGCAACCATGTTTACACGAATCCCCCTCGGCGCAAGATCGACCGCGAAAGCTTTCATCATCGAATCCATCGCCCCCTTTGACGCGACATACGTGATCCGGTTGCGGCTCACACGTTCCGACGAATTGGATCCCACAAACACGACAACACCGCGCTCTCCGGTGACCGGATTCGGCTCCTGACGGAGAAAGAATCGGTTTGCCGCCAACTGGACAAGACGGAAGCCGCCGAGAACATTAACCTGCAGAACCGAAAGAAACTGCTCGTCAGTCGTTTCAAGACACGTCCCCTGACCGAGCCCGAAATTCGCGGCGTTGGAAACGACTATATCAAGCCGCCCGGCCTCTCGCTCGACAACATCCATCATCGCCTCTACATCCGAGCGCAAGGACACATCGCACTTGACGCCCCGGAAACCGGTCAAACCGCGCGACTCAAGCGCGGCGACACCCTCCGCGACTGATGAGTCGCTCGACCCGCAGAAAAACACCTTCGCACCTTCGGACAGAAAAAGATCGACGATCTCCAGTCCCGTATTCCTCGCGCCGCCGGTGACAAGCGCAACCTTTCCTTCAAAACGTTTCATATTTCAACCACTCTATCTTTATTGAACGTGAAAAAGAACGAGAAGAGCAGCATTGCCGCACCAATTACATAACTGACACCGAGTACAACGAATCCTATCTCAAACCCTCGGATGCCGTACCGGTCGGAAAGCGCCCCGATCATAAGCGGCGAGAGCGACCCGACAAGAAAGACAATCATCGTTGCAAGTCCTTCCGCCGTCGAACGGTGCTCAGGCGGCACAACATCAAAGAGAGATGCATGAGTATTCACCTCGCATAATCCCCGAAACACACCATATGCGGCGACGGCAAGCCATACACCGGCAACAGTGGAGGAAAAGCCGACAAGCATCAGCATCGGTGCGCCCAGAATAAGAGCCGCTGCCTGAAGCCCCAGCCGGAAGCGCGGATTTTTCTTCACAAACGCATCAGTGGCGAAGGCGCCCAGCATGATCGCCGCAAACGCTGCGATGTGATGATAAAGCATCGTTCCGTTTCCCGCAGCTCCGACCGTCAGATCAAACTTGCGGGCAACGAACTTAGGGGCCCAGCTCAGATAGGCGTTGTTGACAAAAACCACCGCCATGAGACCCGCCGTCGCCAGCAGCGCTGAACGATTCCCGAAATACGCCTTTAACGAATCCCTTATTCCTCTTCCACCTTCACTCTTCCCTATTCCCTGTTCCCTATTCCCTATTCTCTCTTTAAGCGCCCAGATGAAGACAATGCCGAGAATGAATCCGAGTCCGCCGAATGTGAAAAACACAGGCCGCCATCCGCCGAACAGGTGAAGCGTCCAGGCGACAAGTGCGCCGGAAAACATGAGCCCGATGTACAGCGCAGACTGATGAATGCTGAGCGCTATCGACCGCGTATTCTTGTGATGGGCTGCAATAAGGGCGAATGCGCTCGGCGCGTAGAACGATTCACCGCCGCCTGTGGCTATCGACCGGAAGAATATAAGCCCGCACATGCCGCCAACAAAGCCGGTGCAGGCCGTCATCAAAGACCAGAAGAGAAGCGATGCGGTGATAATCCACTTGCGGCTGAATCTGTCGCCGAGAAAACCGGCCAAGGGAGTCGTCACGGCAAGTGTGCAGAAAAGCGACGTATTGATCCATCCGATCTGAAGATCGGTCAGATGAAGCTCCTCCTGTATCGGAATCGTCAGAAGACCGAACAGCACCCTGTCCGCCTGATGGAAGAAGAACGCGCACGAAAGAAGCGCCAACATTATCCATTTGTAGCGCTTCTTTTTCATAGCTTCAGCGCGCGACATGCCACGCGACCTTCACTTCCGCCTCACGGACCGGTTCATCAAGGACGATGGCGGCACGCAACGGCTTCGCTTTGGCAAGTTCCGCAATCTGAGATCCTGCGTTCTCAGGTAATTTCTCCTGCTCCATATGCCATGTAGCGCCTTTGACAGACACTTTGCACAAGGCTGCCGTCTTGCCGTCCATACCGACAAACCGGTACAGACCACCGCCAATATCTTGGACACCGCCTAATGTGGTGAGTGCCGTCTCGAACCTTCCTGCTTCGCTGAACGCGACCTTGTCAGTCACGACGACCCTGTTCTCGGATCGGACATATTCGAGCGAACGCGTCAACGACACAAGATTCGTCGCATCACGATAGGCGTCTTTCATGTCATACTCGACAAAATCCCTGTCATCCGAAAATGAAGTGCTCACCACCTTCGCCAGTGACATCGCCCCTCCCGACTGCAGATGGCCATCCACTCTCGGAACCGGGTGTCCGAAAGAATTCCGCATGGGATTTTCAAAACGCCTCGGTCCGAACGTATCGAGATCGTATTTTACGTTCCCCGGATCACCCATGACCTCCACCGCATCATCACCAATGGCTATGCAGTAGGAACCGATGTCGTGATGTCCATGCGGACGAGCATTGTATCCGCCTTGAATTGCGGCATAAAGGGAATCGGCACTGCGATTTTCCGGCGCAGGCCGGCAGACGAGCTGGGCGATTTCAGACGGATACCAGGATCGGATCGGATACATGAACGGTTTTTGCTTTCGTGCCAAAAACGCCGCCGGATCGCGAAATTCCTCGTGTCTCAGCGTAAAATCGGACAATCCCGCTTTCAGAAAACCTGCGTGGAAAGCGCCGATCCTGTCATACTGCGGCCAAATCAATCCGCCAAGATGCTGCTGTTTATCCCGCGACCCATGATTGCAATCGCCAAAGGCAGGACCTTTCTTGTCGTTGTAATTGCTGCCGTACGATGACAAAAACGCCTTTTCGGAAAACGGCGTAATGAACGAGAGAAATGTTCCTGTAGCCTTCCGTGTCCAGAGAGCGAGCCGCATGTACTGACCGAAACCGTAAGACCAGTAGCTCGCCCCCTCCTTGCAAAGACCATCCTCAGTATAGCTCGCTGTAAAAAACCGTGTCGAGCGTTCAGCAAGTTCAACCGCCGTCGCGCGCTCCGCAGAATCATCAAGCACATGAAGCGCCGCCGACACCATGTATTCATTACATGCCGCATTCCAATTCGACTTGCCTTTCAGCCATCCGCACCTGTTCGCCACGGCTACCGCAGGATCACCTGCTATGCCAAGATACGTATCAAGACAATTCCTGCGTATGGCGGCAACGGCACGGTTACGCACATCCGACGGAAGACGGTTTCTCAAAACATCAAGGACAACCGCAATATCCTGCGCGATCTGTCCGTTTCCCAGTTCGACAATATGTATTTTGCCGTTGAACGACTCGCACTTTCTGTCGTGGTAGCGGCCGGTCCAGCAGCGGCGTGTGGAAAACATCTCAAGGTACTCGACAATCTTCGGAAGAAACGCGCCTTTGTTCTCAATACATTCGGCAAGCGCAAGCATGGCGAGATTCCTCTTGCACTTCTGCAAAGGCTTCGTCCACTCTCCGTATTCCATATAACGGGAATCGTCCGGCACCGGCATTTCGGAAGCGGCGATCTTCCGGGCATTTTCAAGTGTCGCCGTTGCCCGAGCGCCGGACTGGGCAATCTTGTCCCAGAATTCACGATTGTCGATACGGGTTTCGGCAAAACCGGCCTCCGGTCGCAGCATCGCCTGGATCTCCTTAACCCTTGCCTTATTCTGCGGCTCGAGACGAAGGTATCTGTAAAGGCGCAGCGTATTCGCAGGAACGGGATCTTTCGCGTCCACCGCACCTTTTTCAGGTTCGCTGACAGAAAGAAGACTGCCGTCGAACGATATCTTGACCGAGGCGGGGCGATCATCCGCATTCCACACGAGAATTCCGGTTTCACCGTTCTCACCATCCCAGCGATTAGCGATAATCTTCCTGCCGCCCGACACCTTCACACCCTCGTCGGCCTTGAACGTACCGGCAAGGAGAAAGTCACTGTTTGTCCGGCGGAAATCGCTCACGCATTTGAGATAGTCGCGGTTCTCTCGCCAGGTCTCAGACCGCATCAGCCCGGCTTCGGTCGGCTTGCTCACGATTTTACCGTAGTATCCATCCGGAGGCTCTTCACCCCGCTCGACATAGTCCCGGTCTGCACGATAACGCACCTCGAAATCTACACGCAGATTTGTGACGGCACACTCGTTCGCGCGCTTTCGTGTGCAAAGCGATGTGGAATTGCGGTCGCACATTATAAGTTCAGGGAATGTATAGAACGTCATCTCAGGATACATGTCGCACGCGTTCCCGTCCACAAAACGGTTCGCCACATTGTAGCCGCCGTCCGTCACATAGAACAGCCCCTGATAGAGTGCAACCGAATTGAGAATCGTATCATTGAATGACTCGCTCCAAAGGACGAAGTCCGGATCATCCTTGTGTATCGTGTTGACCACATTCAAAAGCATCGTTTCACGGTCGTGCGTGTACACGAATTCACCGGGCCTGTGTCCGTGACGGCTGTCGAAGCAAGCGCCCGGCCACTGTTTCCCTATCTGGTCGTAGAAGAATCCCTGAAAGCCGAGCGCCTTGGCATCCTGACATATCTTCAGCATCTGCTCTCTCCATTCAGGCGAAGAAGGACACGCCACATCGAAAGTCACACCGGGATAATCCTTAAACTTCACCCAATATTCGCTCATGGTTTTGCCGTCTCGCTTGACGATCGCACACTTGTGACCTTTCTCTTCGTACCATTTCGTGCCGCCCTGCTGCTGGAGCTGTCCGTTGGAATACACCGACACGTGCAATCCCTTATCCTGAAGGCGTTTGATTCCCTTCATAAGCGTGTCGCGACCGCCCATCGCAGGATCGGGATCGTATTCGGGATAGAAATTATCATGTCCGCCCACGCCCCAGCCGTGAAACTCCACGTGCCGGAATCCGTGGGCAAGCGCAGCATCTCCGAGGGATTCGAAATCAGTATAGGGCCATACGATATCCCTGTTCTGCTGTTTTAATATAACCATGAAAACGCCCGTGAACGTTTCACGTACAGACTTCGGTATACTCACTACCTTGCGGCATGTATTCCACCATGTGCGGTACATCCTTGCCGCCTTGTGCCATGACCCTGCGTATTCCTTCATAACGACCCGAGGAATGTCGTATGTATGCCCTTCCGTCAGATGCAGGGGGAAGAAAAAACCGAGCTTGATCCGTCTGGTGTTTGAATCATACTCCACCTGAAGATCCTTCGCACCGGCAAGAGGATCCTCTGATGCCACGTAAAATCCCTTCTCTCCCTCATTGAGAGTCATCCACTGCATGGTCGCAATTTTCGAAGGGAATGGCAACGGAGAAGGACGGCTTCCCGTGGCGACGTCCCATTTACTCATAAACGGAACAAACACACCCTTTTTCGTTTCCGTCCACATCGGCGTGCCCGGCTGTGTCTTTCCGTGTTCCGGCCAGTTGCGGATTCGCCGCCCATAGACATGCGGAACATAAAGAGTCGATTTACCCTCAATCACCGCCATTGGATCGGACATCACTTCAAAGCCAAGCACCACGGCACCCTTTTCTCGATTGACGATCTTGCCGCTCCTCGCCCCTTCGCATTCGGCGAACGAAACATCAATCGCATAGCGCGTGTCACCTGCCTCCACACGATTAGTCATGCCGTTTACCTCAACCAACATCGACCAGTCTGGCGCATACGCAACAACGGATGCCGCCATCATGCAGGAAACTGTAAAAATCACATGCTTCATCTTATCGTTACCTTTCTTTACCTATTTCTTGTTCACTCATTTGTCAACGGATCACGATATTGAATCCGATCTGCTTGAATACAGCCTTTACAGTGGACATCCCGTCCCTATCCGCCGGAACCGTAACGGCTTCCACCGCATATCCTTTAGGTCTGGCGGCAAACCGTACGGATGGCGCAAGCGCATCGGCACACGATGTCGGCACTGTAAAGAGCGCCACTTCACGTAGGACACCCTCTATCGGAAGATTCTCAAGTTTCACAGTCAATACACCCGCTGCGGTTACAGCAGCCGTGTCATACATTCCGTATTGAATGATTTTAGCATCATCGACCGCACAGTCGCGTACATACTTCGCACCATCGGCAAACATGATTGAAACACCGTCAAAAGCGTACGCCGAATCTGCACGCAGTCCTCCTTCCGCAATGTTCAAAGCGGAATCCACACCCGCATAGGCAACACCGCCTGCGGAAAAGAGCCCTGCTCCGTTCTTCGTCAGCGTTCCTGCTATCGACAATCCATCCGTTACGGAAAGTGTGTTCGTTTCCGCCACCGCGAATGATGCCGATGTCAAAGAAACAAGTTTTCCAACCGATACATTCGCACCGTCCGGCGCCATCGTAATCACACGCGAATAGGCCGTATCAAGACGGATCGTTCCCGGCATCGACGATCCGCCGAGCCGAGCCGTAAAATTCGTACCGACAATGATTGTACCGAAGTATTCCGAAAGATCGCCGAGGAATTCAGTATAATTGGTTACCGCACCAGGAGCGTGATTGGTATGTCCGCGCAATCCGAACGCACGCGTGTCATCGCCCATTATCTTCTGCCTGGATACCCAAGTCTGCCCGTTTCCGCCGCCAAGGAATGCAAACGGCCACCACTCCGTCAGCAACGAAAGTACTGTCATACCTCCGTCAATACAGTATATTCCGGTATTTCCGGATGATGTGAAAATACTGCTCGTTGCACCAGTACCGCCCTTTACCCTGAGATCAGGAATGGTGACATTTTTACATGCCACACGAAAACTTGCCTTTTCAATCGTCAGAGAGCGACCTGCGAACACCGAATTTGTAGTTATGTATATGCCGATCTCGCCATAGTAGTTTGTATCGGGATGCGGCGTTTGTTCATCCGACCACGCTTGAGGTTCATCAAAGACATTTTTCAACGCACTAATCGAAGTGCCGCCTTCCACCTGTTTCACATAACCGGTTGTCGCATCGAAAACGTTTGGCTCAAGAGACTCCGCATAAAGTGTCTGAACGCCATCGGCGACTGAAACTGAAAACCTGACGCCTTTGGCGCTGATGCCGACAAGCGATTCCAACGATCCTTTACCCGCAGGCACGGTTATAACGGCCGTCGGATATGCGGATGCGCCTGAGACGGATATTTTCCCTTCGGCTGAAAAAGCCTCCGAAACGACAATCGTCCCGCCGTGCGAAAGATCTATTGTTGAGCCCTCCGCAAGATTCAATGTTCCGATTTCCACAGAACCGATTGGCGTTAAACATCCGCCGTTGGCGACGACAACGCACCCCGGAAGGTCCGAGCCAAGCCGGAGACACGTGTTTGTCCGCACCTCAAACGTTCCATAGTATTCATCGGCATCATCCAATTCAACGTACTGTGTTTCAAAAGAGACGAAGTTCCGGTAATTGGGTGTCGCATCCGCCTGCGCTGAATATACATATGCCGAAGAAGTGCCCTTAAAAGCAGATTCAACCTTGAAATGCGACGGGCTTTTGCCTATATCGAACCAAGACGGGCTCGATACATCTCCAAGTATCGTAAGATTCCCCTGAAGTGTCATACTGAGCGCACCACTGCCATTGAACATTATGTATCCGCCTTTTTCAAGCCGGAAATCTGCGACATTGAGCGTCGAGGAAGCAAGAACAATCAGTCTGTGGCCGATTGTAAGCGAATCGCCGGGGAACGTAAATGTTCCGTCGGTGACATTGGGCGAGCAAAGCTGCCTTCCTGCGCCGCAATAGTAGTTGGTTCCCGAATGCGGGTCTCGTCCGTCCGACCATCCATATGAGGAGCTCTTGACGATATTCGTCATAAATGTGCTCTCTCCTTTAGAACCTAAGTTATGGGCGAGAAGAGTCACATACCCCCCTGCAGCATCATAGCCGGCCATCAAATGATGCACAAACGCCGCAAACGCAAATGCCGCAACTGCACGAATCTGAACTATTGATTTCATATCATAATCCCTTCTGTTGAATGGTCAGTTTGCACGTATTATTGCCAGATGGTAAATCCGCAAGTTCAATGTAATCGGTATTTGATCTGGAAGTATCGGAATTTTCCACCACGAGCACACGCGTGCCCGGAGTGAGAATGATGTTGTGCCACACACCGGCCTTCACATTGTAGCACTTGAGCATTTCAAGAGGAACGCATTGAGCATTTTCGCCGATAAGCAAAGTCGCCTCTCCTGTGAGCAGAACAAACGTCTCATCCGTCTCTGTATGGCGCTCCAGATAGGATATTTTTGCCGGATCAAACTTCTCAGCGTAGTTCAACTCCGCGACCGTCCATTTCGGCCCGTTGACTACTCTCGCATATCCTTCTGCGGTATGCTCCAATATGTCTAGTCCTGCAACCATGGGTTTCTCCAAGAAAATGCCACCATCCCCAGTATGGTGCCATTGGGGCGAATTATCTCACAATGCCGGTTTTCAGACAACAGAAGTTAAGCAGATTTCAAACAACAAAAACATCAGTTTACAGACAATCGTTAGACGGTAATGTGCTATAATTCAACGCATACAGAAAAATGTCGTCACACAGCTTCATATCGGTAACGCAACAGGGCGCAACATCCTCGCCGGTGTTCTCAAACGGATAAAGGACGGAGACGTATACACAATTCGGTTTTGAGCGTATCTGCGTAATTCACCGCAGAGCCTTCCGATTTTTGGAAACAACTTATTTGAAACAACTTCTGTTTATGGCGGGCAACCGCCCGCCAACTTAAGAACGCCGCGAAGTTTCGCGGCGAAAAGAAAAGTTGTTTTTATCAGTTGTTCTTGTTGTTTCCAATCTCAAAACGCAATGGATTCTGCGGGGGACCCTTGCGGGATGGAGATTTTGTCAGATTTTGGCAAGAATGTCGGGAATGTTGGATTTATCGAGTGCTGTAAATCCAAAACACTTTCTGCCAAGGTCTTTGAGTGACGCGCCGATAAGGTAAAGTTCCTTGTCATCGATTATCAGAAATCGGTCGTGGAACGCCATGCTTGTCTTAACCGAAAGACCGCCATACTGCGCATTGAATTTTGCGATGTCGGTTGCGGCAAGCTTATTGCCGCGAGGTGACGTCACCACTTCCACCTTCACTCCATTGCGCTTCTTCGCAAGTATATCAAGCGTTCCCGGACCTACCCAGCTGTCAATTAGAAGTATCGTCTTTTTAGCCCTTCCAAACAGCTTCTCCACCAGCGAACACGCATCCCATAACTGCCCTTCATAGAATACACCTTGAATTGGGGGTAGTGCCGTTTGCAACACAAGAGCTATCTGCTCATCATGCTTAAGGACTTTTCGCTCTAAACGTTCAAGTCTTTCATTGACCGCATATCCTCGCAATATGTATTCTTTCAAAACCTTGTTGGCCCATTGCCTGAATCTGGTTCCAATCACAGACTTGACTCGATATCCTACCGAAATGATCACATCCAAACTGTACAGGGCAACCGGTCTATCAGAATTTGCAATTTGCAAAAAATGCAAATTGCTTTCCTTCTCAAGTTCTCCTTCGTTAAAAATATTTTTTATATGTCGGCTGATAACCGACACATCTCGCTGAAACAATTCGCACAACTGAGCTTGCGTAAGCCATACAGTCTCGTTCTCAAGACGCACATCTATCCGAACTGTTTCATTCGGCTGGTACACAACTATCTGATTTTCTGTTTCGGTAGCCATAGCAACTCCATCCCTTAATGGGGAGAATTATATCAAATTCGTCAGCAGTTTTCCCGCTTTTCGTTCAGCCCTATCCAGCAAACGTCGTCAGGGTTTTCAAGAAGGGAATTTCGTGGGGACAAGCCCTCGTCGGAATATTCCCGTTGCCGTAACCGCAAGCACCGTACCAATTATAACAACGCTCTTCCAGAGCCAATTTCCATTATGAGTCATGATTGTCATTGGAGTTCGGCCATTTTGAGATAATGTTTTCAAACAAGATAAACATCTGTTTTTCAACAACGAGATATGCTACAATTCCAGCCATGCAGAAAAATGTTGTCATACAGCTTCATATCGGCAACGCGACAGGTCGCAACATTCTCGCCGGTGTTCTCAAACGGATAAAGGACAGAGACGGATGCACAATTCGCATCGCCTGCGGCAATGACGACTTCCGCCGTCTTTCCGGTTTCGCATCCGCCGTTATCGCAGATGCTTCAGCCGACATCGAGATTCTTCAATCGACAATCGCCTCAGGCAAGCCAGTCGTACTCCTTAACGACTGGCGCTTCAAAGAGCAGCCGCCCAATCTCGGCCATGTGCGCACGGATGATGGCGAAATCGGTTTCAAGGCTGCGGACTATTTCCTGTCCATAGGAAGGTTCAGATCCTTTGGCTACATCCCTGCATATACAGACAAAGAATGGTCTGTAAAGCGCGGACGCGCCTTTGCGCTCAGGCTCAAGCACAAGGGCCATGATTGCAGAATGTTCTCCAAGGAAAGCGGCGAAGGTCAAGGACTTGAGTCATGGCTGAAATCGCTGCCTAAACCTGCCGCCATATTCTGCGCATGGGACAAGATCGCCGCCGATGCCGCATACGCCGCCCAAAAGGCGAGAATAAAAATCCCGTCACAGATCGTTCTTCTCGGCGTGGACAATGACGAAATCTACTGCACATCAACTTCACCGCAGATATCAAGCATCGAATTTGATGCCGAAAACGAAGGGAAAATGGCCGCCGACCTGATGCTGAAAATGCTATCCGCACGAAAAAACTCCATTTCACGTACAATATGCTGCGGAACAGTTAAAAGGGTCGTAGAAAGAGAATCAACAAAACCGCCGGCTCCCGCCGCATTCCTCATTGAACGTGCGATGAAATTTATCGATGAAAATGCCGTCAAGGGAATCGGGCCGAAAGACGTTGCCGCACATCTCGGCATATCGCGCACACTGCTGGATCTCCGATTCCGGGAGATGGAGTCCAGAACAGTCGGAGAATTCATTACGGAACGACGTCTCGCAATCCTGTCGGCAATGCTGAAAAAATCCAAAATCCCTGCGGTCCGCCTGACAAAGGAATGCGGTTTCGGCAACATCAACCACGCCAAAGCCGTGTTCAAAAAACGCTTCGGCATGACAATGCGCGAATGGCGCCGGAAAAATCAGTCTTAGCGGTCAGCGGTTTCAGATTCCTGGTTTCGCTTGTTAAATGTTGCCGGTGATGGGAAACAGGGATAGCAACTGTAAATTTAAATAAAAATTTTCGGTGATTGTCTAAGGGTGTGATTGGTGTGTCCATTGCACGTCAGCGCAATGGAAAAGATGGATGGGAGAAAAAGGGGTGCGGGGAAAAGGAGGGAAGGAAGGGAAACCAAATCCGCACCGCTCAGGTCATGCCGTTTTCTTTTTGCGACCTACCTTTGCATTGTTCTTTGTTGATTCCGGTTCTGGAATTGGATTGAAATTTGGATCACGCGCAATGCGATTGAGAAGTGACAGCAGTTTGCGCATAGTTGGAATCATAGCCCATTTGTGAGGATGTCCTTGCGCACGCTTCTTCCGATAATAGTCGTTCAGTATGCTGTTCCACATGAGCCCCGCCGTGGTGGCCATGTACAGGGTGTTGCGCACATCCTTTCTTCCACCCCAGATCTGTCGTCGCCATTCTTTGGTGCCGCTGGACTTCTCTTCCGGCGCAATGCCCGCAAGTCGATTCAGTTTGCTGTCGGAGAGACGGCCAATCTCAGGAAGTCCTGTCAGAATTGATATCGCCGTAACTTCGCCGACACCGCCTACTTTTGTAAAACGCCCCACCATGCTTCTCATGGACGGATTGTTGCCGACCGTTTCCATGCTCGACTTTTCAATCTTCCCTATCATTCTGTCGATATGCCTGATCTGTTCTTTAAGCAAGCCTCTCATCTCCTTGTCAAATTCAGTTTCCAGCCTGTTTATAAGAGTTGTGCGCAGATCTGTCATGGTCTGCCTGAACTTCGTCTTTCTTTTCAGCTCCACGGCTGCAGCATCCTGCCTGTCGAGAACCCTTGCGCCTATCTTGGCCGCAAAGCGCGAGATTAACGCTGCGTCAATGCGATCGTTCTTGGACAGGTTGCCTTCGGCCTTGGCAAATTGGCGCACACGTAACGCGTCGACATAGGCAACAGGCACATTGAACTTGTGCATAAAGGCAATAAGCTCAAGTTCGTATCCGCCTGTGGGCTCTACGCAAACCGTGGCATTTGCCGATCTTGCCACATCTCTCAATCTTCTGAAGCCTGCAACGTCATTGGCCACTTCGAATGTCGTGGCGCGAAGCCCCTCCTGCTTCGCGGGAACATAAACATCAAGTTTCGCCTTTGAAACATCGACACCGATGTGCACAGAATCTGATTTCATGCTATACTATTCTTGTCTTGAGGTTGAACCGGGAGAGGTAAGACGACTCCCGAAACACCTATACAACTGTTGAGCCTTTAGACGAAAGTGGCAGTGGGCTGAGCTAACCCAGAGGGTTTTGCCCCTGGACCCTGAAGAGCCTCACCGCCACAGACCCGCCTTGAAAGGCCTTTTCTCGGCGGGTCGCTTTTCTCGACAATGCGTCGATAAAACGGAAAGGATTGTATCAAAATCGGATTAGACAAGGTGACCCTAAGCATTAGGCATCAGGAGGCTAAACACTTCGACTTACGCTTGGGAGAAATGCCGGAAATGGTAGGGAGGTCGCCCCGCGACCGCCGAATCTCGCCGCCCCAACTTTTCGGTTGCTTTTGATGCTTGTAAGTGCTATTATTCGCCTTGTTTTCAGGAAAGATGATTTTGATGTGCACGCTTGACGAAATATGTGCGAAGCGAGATGAAATTTACGCTATCGCAAAGAGTCACAAGGCTGAAAAGCTTTGGGTCTTCGGTTCGTGTGCACGGAAGGCGGTGATTTGAGTATGACTACGGGCAATAATTTATTAAATCCAGATTACAGGGATATGGTTGAATGTCTCTTGAAAGAAGGTGTGGATTTTATGCTCGTGGGCGGGTATGCAGTTGCTCTTCATGGTTGGCCGAGGACCACATTTGATATTGATTTTTGGATTATGGCTAATCCCGAGAACGCCAGAGCTGTAATGCGTGCGATAGCGGCCTTTGGTGCACCTTTGCAGGGATTGACAGAGGCTGATTTCCACAAACCGGGAATGGTGTTTCAAATCGGTGTTGAACCACAGCGCATTGATATAATTTCTGCTGTGGATGGGCTTGATTATGCAGATGCTTCTATTCGTGCCGTCAAGATGAATGTTGATGGATTAGAGATAAAAGTATTGTCCTTGGATGATTTGATAATTAACAAGCGTTCATCAGGACGTCCAAAAGATATTGCCGATGCTTTGACATTGGAGAAACTGCGGGAGAAGAAAAATGGATAGGACGGCTGTAAAAATGACGACTTTTGAAGATCAGGACGAGGCATTCTGCCTGTCGTTGTCTATTGACGAGCGGCTCAAGGTGCTTGAAGAGTTGAATCGCATAGGAAGATTTGCGGCAGGGTATTCGGAGACTCGTCTAGATCGAAATAGAGTCCATGCGGCTTAAAGTGTGGTATAATTGATTAGAGCTTCAGCCAATAGTATGCAAGGACTGTTGGCTATATCGTTTTGAACGATGAATGATCTTTGATAGAGGCGGGTTT
>JAZOAC010000086.1:0-33461 GCA_045595285.1 Kiritimatiellia bacterium
CCGCGGCGGATGATGTTGCAGGAGATCGCCTTGGGCGGAGTCCCCATTCCCAACGATGCAAACGGAATGGCGATTTCCGCGACAGCCGAACGCTTACTGCCGACAACCGCAGCCTTGGCGTTGGCGTTCCACGCGCTTTCCTTAAGCGTGTCGGCGTTGTAGCAGGCAGACTTGACGTTGCCCTTCATGTCGACGGCGATGCGATACGCAAGCTTGCCGCCGTTTGTCAGATGCACTTCCACCGTATCTCCGTCCTTCGGCGGCACATCCGCCGGTGACGGCAGAAGAAGCGCGATATAGAGATTCTGGGCATCGAAGAATGCCGTCGCCCGCGTCTGCAGGTCGGTGAACTTCTTGTCGGCGGCAATGTAGAGACCGTTGATCTCTTTGCTTTCGGGATCCATCACCGTAAATGCATCCGACCATGCCGCCGTGGTGTACGAAGCCTCGTCGCAGGCTCCGTCGATAGTCATTGGAGTCGTCCTGGAAACGGCAACCATCGTATTTGCGGACGACGCCTCCGCATGAAGTGCGGCGACGGCCAAACCTGTCAAAATCAATTTGCGCATAACAATCCTTTTATTTTACATTTTCACTTGACCGATATCACAAGACCATACCTGCGGAAGTAGATGCCGTCATCTTCCTTCCAGCCTTTGGCCGATGTACCATCATCACAGGGAAACTCAAATCTTACCCGATCAAGATTCGCGGGTGCTGCACTCCATGATATGACAGGCTCCGTCGACAACACTTTGCGAGAACCAAGGCATACTTTAACCGTCGCACCGTCGGCAAACTCGACTTTGTTTTCATCAATACTGAACGGTGCGGTAAACTCTGAAAGATCGATAGCTCCATTATTTTCCATTACAACACCGCTGACAGTTCCTTCAACAAGTTTCAGTTTCGCATTGTCGGCGATTTTTGCTCCGCCGAGATAAAAGTCCGCCGGAACATATTCTGATGGGATATTGACATTCCCATCACTGACGACAGAACCCGCTGTGAACGGAGTGGCGCTGGATGATGGATAGAACCCACCTCTTACGCGGTCGTAAAGCCCCACTGCGCCATCCGAACGCACTACTGGAATCATATCGACCTTGACAGTTCCGTCTGCACCGACGGCCTTGAAATAATAAATCGAGCCTTTTGCATAGTAATTAATGCTGTCATGATTAGTATGCATGGCAAAGAGATATATTCTGGTCTTTGGTGTAAATGACCCACCCTCGTGTGGACATTCATCCGCGTCTACGTATCCTTTGCGAGCGTTGCCGTCAAATGCAATCGTAAACGGCTCATTTACAGTTGCCTTAATTGTGGACACCAATATCGACGTATCGAAATCAAAACGGAAGTTGCCATCACCGTCTTTGACATAATATAACGCTCCAAATGCGCGCACTTTTGAATCATAGCGAGTATAAAAAAGGCCGGAGGTTGAAAGTTCAGACAAGCTCGCACGCATCTCAAGACGGTCGGTTGCAGCAGGAATGAATCCGGTATCAATATACTGTGATCCCGTAGCGGTAATACAGTCAACAACTGTATACGACAGAGTTTCACGGCCGACACGAAGTTCTGATTCTTCTTCACTTGAATTGACAAACTCCGGCATTGAAGACACTGGAAATGCGAATGCCTTGCTGGAAGTACTTTCGTAAAACACGTTCCCAACCCTGTCGTAAAGCCCGACTGCACCATCCGCGATACGCCGAACGGGGTGAAGATCAAGAGAAACTGTCCCATCTTTTTTTGTCACCGTGAAGTAATAAAAACGGCATTGGGTGGGATTCGCGCCATCGTTACCCACATTAAAGAGACAAAGGTCGCCACCAGATGTGAAGTTGTTTTCAAGAGCCGAGGGCGTTTGCAGAACACCGTCAAGTGTCCATGTAGAGTACTTTCCTTCGGGGCCGCCGCTACCGTCAAACACCAGCACATGGTCTTCATCATCAGTCAATGGGGTGGATATTACAGCCTGCCACGGATTGTCAAAATCGAAACGCACCGTACCATCATCTTTAAGGAGTGCGCCGTACGAACGTTTCTTATCGGAATTACGTGATGAAAATAGAAACTGTTCCTTTGCAAACGTATTTGGCCGGAACTTCATCTCAACCTTGGCCGTGCCGGGCAACCGGAACCCCGGAATGACAATCGATTCACCGCCGTGTGTTGTCAGGTATACGAGATCCTGATATTCTGCGTTAACTGGAGAGACAGCATTGGCAACAATTGTCGGAGCTGCTTTTTCAATCGTCAGGTTATGTCCGGATAGATCTATTGTCATACCTGATGTAAGCAGAATTTTATTGTCAAACCATTGCTCGTCTTCCATCAATGTGTACTTGCCGGCAGGGACAGGAGATCCACTGACAGGCAGAAAACGCTCTGCGACAAGATCGTAAAAACCGATTTTCTCTTCTTTTACGCCATAAACCGGAATTATATAGCAAAGAAGGTTCGCTTTATTCTTCGTCTCCCACACCTTAAAGTACCAGAAACGACATACAGCCCTAGAATCAGGAACTTTCGTGTCCGTAAGAGATCCTGTGTAACGCCCGAAAAGACAGAAATATGCTTGTGAAGTAGGTGTGAAATCTTTACCGGCAACCTTATTGCCAGCTTGTATCCCATCCACATAACCGGTAAGAAAATAAGCGTCTTCAACTTCGGTATAAATATCCGTCTTATCTGGAGCCGCGAAAAAAACATGTGGAACAGACGGAGATATACTAGCACTTCCATCTGCCGAATTTCGAAAACCAAATTCACTCTTGCCCTTACTTGTTATGTTGAGATAAAATCTTCTACGATCGGTACCTTCCGTGCTTCTTTGCGTGCAAAATAAATACTGATCACTTCCTGTTGTCGTATTGGTAAAGCTTGCCTTGATTTCAACGGCATTTGTGCAGGCCGGCAGAAATCGGGTATTCACCCACTGATTGCCGTCAGTATCAATGTATTCAAGCTGCCTGTATCCGGAAGGCAAGTCCGCAAACGCCGGAGACTGTACTGTCTCCTTCTCCTCAGCCCTTACGCCAATAAAGGCGAAAAGCGCCAATGCAACAGTTATCATTTTTTTTTTCATCGCGTTTTTCCTCCTGTTTTTACAACTTAAGCTCATTTTCGGTCACCAGTCCTAACGACTAACCACTACCTTCCCAACCGGGTAGCGACGATCACTGCCGCTGGCAATGGGGAGTGCGATTTTCGGAGTGCCCTGCCTGTCGCCCACTGACACGCAAAGCGTATATTTGCCGGGAGCGAGCATATCGAACTGCGTCTCCGTCACCCTGCCCTTGGCGCGGAGCCCTGCAAGAACCATATCGTTCCAGGGCGGAATCGGCGCGGTGTGTCCGAAGCGTCCAACGGAAACGACGGATACGGGAATCTCCTCGCCGTTGAGCGTGGGATAGAGCGCATTCACGTTGAACTTCTCGTCCGTGAAGCTCCAGCACACGTTCCCCTTCCCATCGACGAGCGACCAGGCCACGAAACCGCCCGCATGGCACGGAGCCACGCCTTTGTTCAGCCATTCGGACGATATCTCGATGCGTTCACCCGCCTTCACTTTGGAAGGATAAGTGATCGAAAGCGGCATGAGCCGGTAGCCGATGCGCTTGTTCACCGCTTCGATCTCGGCGGCATGCGATTCACGGAAATCCTCGGGGAAGCCATGAAATGTGAAATAGCTCGCCTGATGCTTCTCCACAGACTCGAGAATGCGGTCCTTGCGCCAGTTGCCGCGCTCGGAGCACATCGTAATGTGCCCCGTTTCGAGCACGACAGGCAGCGTGGGTGCAAAAAGCCGCCCCCAATGGGCATGATGCCAGCCGAACGGACTGCACATGAGCGAATCATCACGGATTCCGACATTGTTGGCTCTCATGAACTGGAGAAACGGAAGATCCGCCTCCTTTCTCTGGCCACCGGCAACATCGTCTGATATGACCAGATAGGTGTTAGGGAGGTATTTCCTGTGCAGAGCGATGTGAAGACGAGCCATGCGCGCCGTCTCCTCCCTCGTCAGTTTGGCGGTGCGTCCAGTATGCCCCTCGCCATAGAGCCCCAGACTCCCCACGTCAACAAAGGCGACGGAAGGATCTCCATCGTACCTTGCGCCGAACGCCTTGAGGAAATTGGACAATTTTTCAAGGAAGATCGGATCATCGTACGTAGGCTCCCACCTCTCGGCTTTTGGGAGGTCTGCGTTAGGATATGTAGGTGGGAACCATACACCTTTGCATCCGGCCTCACGCACCCAGTCTGGCGTGGCATTCTCCGTCTGGTTGCAGCAGATCACGCGGAACGCGAGCTGCTTGCCGGCCTTGATCCAGTTCTGCGCCACGGAGTCGAAGATATCCCACCGGAACTCACCCTCCTTCGGCTCAAGATCATTCCACAGCACGCGCAGATACACGACCGAAGTGCCGGGAAGCGGATCAACGTCCCCCGGCCTGGAGTACATGCCGTACGCCCAAAGGCGGTTGGAATAGTGATAATGCACCAGACCCATGCCGGGGTTTATGAGCGTTGCGTCCGTATCCTGCATACGCACCGTGACCAGACTGTTGGTGTCGTAGCCGCTGCAGCAAAGTGCAAGCCCCACCGCTGTCATGTACAATATTCTTCTCATTAAATCCATCTTTCTATTTAGAAATGAACGAGGCTTATAATATCACACTTCAACGACAACAAAACTCCAATCGCGCAAAAATAACATCTCCATTTGCGAAATATGGTTTTTAAAACACAAGATTGCACAAACAAGAGCATGAAGGCTATTTCCGGCCCTTACGGATCTGTTCCAGCGCGACCTGCACCGCACAGGGCTCTTCCTTGCCGGTCCAGTCCTGCGAGGCGACCCATTCCTCGGCGGCGAAGATGCGCTGTGCGGCTTCTTCGTAATCGACTCCGCCAAGCTCAATAAGAAGACGGATTCCACGGTCGATGAGCTTCTTGTTGGAGATGGAGACCCAGCTCATCCAGTTCCCGGCGACGCGTCCGGACGCCGCCATCGTGCCGGTCGAGAGGCAGTTGAAGGCAAGCTTGACCGCGAGATGCTTCCAGATTTCAAGCGGCGAGTCGGCAATTTCCATGTTCACCCAGATTCCGTCCGTGGGGACAGGCCCTATATGGAACTCGATCGCTTCCGGCCAATCTGCCGCAAGGCGCTTCGCCGCAGTCATGTAATTTGCCGGCTTCTCACCGACAGTAAGCATCACCGCCGCCGCGCGCTCATAGCCCTTGATGCGCTCGGGGGCGGGTTCATTGCCGATCATGTAGGTGATGAGGTCGGAATACTTGATGAGCGGCGGATTGTCGATGAAGCGCTGCGGCATCTTGAGCGAACGCGCATCGTCCGCAGTGAAGTTCAGACAGCGCGGATGGCGGCGCATCATTTCGCTCCAGCAGTCGACCGTCTTGAAAAGCGGGTTCTTCACGAACGCCCAGCTCTGCGCGAGATGCTTGTCGCGGCTGGAGCGGAGCGGCGGCAGCATGAACGTCGGGGAACGTTCGGTGTTGTCGGTAAAGAGGTCGAGCATGCACTTGTCGGCAAGATATGTGATGCGTCCACGCCTGTCGTAAACGCCCTTCTCGAACTCGATCGCCTTGACGAGACCTGCTCGTCCGCCGGGCGACTCGAGTCCGGCAAGAAGTTTCTCGAACGCGACGGTGTAGTCCTTCGCGGTCTCCTTCGCGAAACGCGGCATGAGACGGCAGAGTGCGGCTTCAAGGGCACATGAACCCAGGAGCTGTTCGGAGCTTGTCGCCTGCATGCGGGTGGAGCCTGCGACGGACATCGAACCGCAGTAGATGTCGAGAACCGTCACCTTGGGGTTGTCGATTGCTTCGCGGCAGCGGTCGAGATAGCCGCGCAGGAGATCGGCGGGGTTGTTGAAGACGAGGAAGCACTTTGCCCCGTTTTCAGCGGCATACTTGAGAGTACCCAATACTGACGACGTTTCGCCGCCTTCGGTGATCGCGACAAACGTGTCGCCCTCGCCAACCTTCAGCGCGGCGGCCTGACGGCGACCGCCCTCGGCGAAGTCCTCGAAAAATTCCACGCTGCGGATAAGCGCGAAATCGCCGCCCGTCATGATGGACGCGCTGCGGTCGGCGAGCTTGCGCTCTTCGGGGGTCAGCTCGGCGGCGCGGCGATGGAAGAAGTCGCGCCACATGGATTCGAGAAGAATGGAGAGACGGCCGGTCGCGCCACAGCCGGAGAAAATGATACGTCCCTTCGGAGCCTTAAGTGTCTCTACCATAGATGACACGAGTTTCTCAAACTTATCGCCTGCAAATACATGGCGCATGGTGATCGGGATCTGACGGTCGCCGCGCTGAAGACACTGTACGCCTGCAAGCGTAGAACGTTTGAAATCTTCTTCTAGCGTTGCCGTTATCGGATTGGACTGTTCCGTCGGCAGAAATCCGAGATGAAACTGCTTTTCATTGTCGATGAAGTCCCTTGCCTTTGCCTTGACGGCATCGGAACACTGGAACGAACTGGCGAACATGGCCATGGAAAATATTATTGCTGTATTCATGCGGTTTATTATACATATTATCACCCAAAACAAAACCTAGCCTAAAGGACAATTTATCAGGCGCATCTCAAGTTTTTCACCCGTGCGTTTTAAGGTTGGAAACAACCAGAACAACTGGTAAAAACAACTTCTCTTTTCGCCGCGAAACTTCGCGGCGTTCTTAAATTGGCGGGCGGTTGCCCGCCATAAACAAAAGTTGTTTCAAATAAGTTGTTTCCCATCCTCTGAATGCAAAGAATGGTTTAACGGGATTTATCTACGCCACTTGATATCGGGAAACGGCTCGTTTGGGGAAAGAGAGCAAAGATATCTGCCGACCGGGACACTCATCTCCCATCTCTCATTACCCCTTACTCAAAATTTTCACCTCCGCAAGGGTCTTGTCCCCACAGAACCTTTCCATTGGCGATTGAAAATTGCCGTTGCATGCACATCGACAAAACGTATGCAGTTATGATATAATGCAGACGTTTTGTTTTTGGAGGATCAATGTCTGACACTAATTTCGCAAAAAACTTCAATGGCGCATTCTCGCTTGCGGAAGCCGCAGAGCATGGCATAACACGAGCACAACTTGCCGCCTGGACAAAGGTCGGCAAGGTGGAACGCATTGCACGAGGCATATACAGAATTCCCAATCTCCATCGTACAACAATCCCCGAAATCGAGGTGCTGATAAAGCGCGGGACGCACTTCACCGTCGCGCTACTGTCTGCCCTGCAGCTACACGGCTTCACGACGGTGCTTCCGTCCTCGGTATGGATTGCTCTTCCACGCGGCGGAAGAACGCCTACAGTCGATTTCCCGCTTGAGGTGTCATTCCTCTCGGGCGAGTCGTGGACACACGGCGTAATGCACATCACAGTGGACGATTTGGAAGTTCCCGTATTTTCTCCCGCAAAGACTGTTGCCGACCTTTTCAAATTCAGAAACAAGACAGGCGTAGATCTTGCGGTAGAGGCGCTACGTGAAGGCCTGCGCGGGAGGAAATTCGACATTACCGAACTAATGGAGGCGGCGGCGGCAGACCGCGTGGCAAACGTTATTGCACCGTATGTGGAGGCTATGCCATGAAAGATATCGCTGAATCCGTCCTTGCCCGACTTCTGAACATTGCGAAGGCCAATGGTCTCGTATATAACGAACTGCTTATGCGATACATTCTTGAGCGAATATTCTATCGCGTAGGCACGTCCAGTCATTCCGGAAAGTTCATCCTCAAAGGAGGAAATCTGTTCGTGTGCTGGCAGGGCGACTTCAATCTTAGACCCACGATGGATGCGGACATGCTGTACAGAGGAGTCGGGACGCCGGAACAGCTCAAGGCCGTATTCACGGAAATATGCACCGTCCAGGCTCCTGATGACGGACTGCGGATAGATGTCACCTCCATGACAGCAGAACGTATACTTGATGATGCGGAGTATGGCGGAGTTCGGCTTTCCTTCAATACCCACATAGGACGAAGCAGAACACGGGTGCAAATCGACGTCGGAGTGGGCGATGCAGTCACTCCGACGGCGAGAAAGGCCACCTATCCTACGCTGCTTGATTTTCCCGCTCCTCATTTGCGCATATACCCGCCGGAAACAGTGATAGCCGAGAAATTCGAAACTCTTGTAAGGCGCGGGATGCTCAACAGCCGCATGAAGGATTTCTATGACATATGGAAACTCCAATCACTGTTTGACTACGACATTGATGTCCTCGGCAAAGCGATAGCACGAACATTCGAGCGTAGAAAGCGTCCGATTCCGACAGGACACCCGGTCGCCCTGACCGAAAAATTCTGGAGCGATCCAGTCAAGCAGAAACAATGGCAAGCCTTCCTGCGAAAATCGCGGCTGGATGTCGGCAATCTCACTCTGCGTGATATAGTCCATGAGATTTCAGACTTTCTAACGCCAGTCGTAAACAGACTTAAAGCTTGACCGCCTCCGCCTCACGCGGCTTCCACCAGCCCTTCCGCCGTCGGCCTCGGCTATTATCGCTACATCTTCTGGCAATATCCTATACTCGGCCCTTTTTTACTATTCCCGCCGAACCCATGCCGCGTTGCTTCCGGCGACGCAAATGGAACCAAGACGGAATTCCTGCGGCTCGCCGTCGGCGAAGACAGGACGTATTTCCAAGGTGTGTCCCTATGATTCACACCATCAAAACCACACTATTTTATAAAAAGCCCGATTTATAAGCGAAATTATCACTCTTTTTGGCAACTCACCCCAGTTGTCCAAACGACAAAACACGAATTTTCTTACTTTCGTTGCTTGGAGATTTGGAGTTTAGGAGTTTAGGAGAGGTTGGCTATTTTTTGTTGCGCAACAGAGATTGCTTTCTTGCGCAACAAACGATGCTGCGTTGCACAACAAAGGGGTGCTTGGTTGCGCAAGGCTCTTGGCGGGGCGTCGTAAGCTCCAAGGAAAGAAGTGCGCACCTCTTAACCGAGAAGTGCGCACCTTTCAAGAGAGAGGTCGGCACTGTTTTGGTACCCTAAAGTTTGGCACCTCCGCAAGGGTCCCCCACAGAATCCACATTTCCAAAGGTCCAACCCCAGCTGTTTTTTAGCAGATAAACAACAAAAGACAAACTAATCGTCTAAAATTACACATTTCCAAAGGTCCAACCCCAGATGTTTCGAGATCGACATAGCCGGTGCCATGCGAACACTCCCCATAGCCCATGTGAACCTTGCCGCCGTAAAGCGACACGTATGTGCCGCACTTCACCGCATCCGCCCCGCTGACCGCGTCGGCGTAGTCGCCGTTGAAGCTCCAACGGTGCGTCAGCTCCGCTGCCGGGAGCGTCTCGCTCGCCGTGAGCGCAAATGCCGCACACGCGAACAAACGCTTCAATAACATCCTATTCATTTGCATATACGAAGATAACCACACTTCGGCATCTTTATGCGTTGGACGCCGCACTTGAGGTGAATCATTCCCACACTTGCCCCGAACGTGTCGAACGCCTCCGCCTGTGCATCCTCACAGCAGAAATCCACGACGACATCCTCCCCCGTCGTGGCGTTCAGGAGGTAGATGTCCCTGTCCATCGCGCCCAGATCTGCAACGGTGTCGTTCCCATAGACGGCCACGATGCGTTCCGCCACATTCTCGGACTCTATGAGAGGATACATCTGCGAAAAGCGGCGCGGACGGAAGTTGCCCCTGAGAAGCGCGTCGCGGTGCTTCTGCGAGAAGTCAACCCAGTGGGCCACCATCTTCCTGTGGCTTTCGGGCAAAGTGCGCAGCATCATCGAATACTGCACCACGCCGAAGATGGACGACAGCACAAAACGCGCTGCGCTTTCGGGCGCATCCTCCGTGTTCCACATCAGCATGTCGGCATGGACGGCGACATCGCCCGATGTGAGACGTAGATTGGCGATGCGGCATCTGTTGGCTGTCATGTCGCCGGGGCAGTCGTATGCGCGAAACATGTTGCCGAACTGCCTCATGCCGGGACCGATGTACTGCTGCCGGAACTCTATAAGCGCGTCTGGCTTTACCTCCGTAACTGCCGCGTGAATCTCCTTCATCAGTCGATCAACCGCCTCCGGCAGCGCCTTGATGTCGCGCCCCGCATAATTCTCCGCCACTGCTGGGTCTTTCCCGTCAAATCTGAAATTGTCGATGAAATCCAACTTCAGCCCATCAAGGCCCCATTCGCGCATCGCTTTAGCGTACAGCAACGAAAGGAACGCTCTAACCTCCGGAAATCGTGGATCAAGTATACCAGCCCGCTTAGACTTGTTGTGGTAGAGGTACTTTCCCTTGAACCGCGCGAAGTTACGGGACTCCTCGCCGACGAACGGTACGGAATACCAAACCATGTACTTCATGCCGATGTCATGTACGCGCTTGACATGAGCGGCCATGTCCGGGAAACGCCTCTTCGACACTTCCCAGTCGCCGCAGAATGCATAGCCGCGATTGGTATCTTCCGTCTGCCAACCGTCATCAACGATCACTGTCTTCATGCCCATCTTCGCGGCAAGTGCGCACTCCGCCTCGACATCCCCGTCGAACAAATTCTGATGGAACGAATACCACGAAGAATAGAGCGGATCGAACGCCGCCTCAGGCACTGGAGCTGGATGAATGCCGTTCTCGCGGACAATCCATTCCATCCCTTCGCGCACGGCGTCGCCGAAGAACACGTCGCGTTTGTCGAACCGCAATTTCACCTCGTATGCGGAAATCGGCGCCTCCGGCTCGGAGAAGAACGCTATCTTCCATGTCAGGCGAGCGTTTTCCTCGCGCAGCCCCGCGTCGATTCGAACGAGCCTCTTTGCCTCCGACACCGCCACGGCGAGGCGGTTGCGGTCGTCGCCACCCAAGAACGCGACAAGCGGGAAGCCGAAGCACAGGCGAGGCTCAAGTGCGCTGCGCCAGTCCGGCGGCATCGTCACCTTCTCCGATTCCATCGACCATCTGTGCCAAGCGTCTTTCTGAGGCACCGAGAAAGCGACGTCGAACTTTGGCGGAACGCGCGGCGATGCATCCGCCGAAGAAAGCGAAATCGAAAGCTCCGCAGTGCCGTCGGACTTCTCCTCTGCACGGACGACGAACTTCCAGCCACTCTCCCCGGCGCATGTGACGTTAGCCTCGCCAATGCCCGGTATTGCGACCGGCGTATCCGCTAGAGCTACAAGGCCGTAAGCTGCCACAACGATTCCGAGTAGTGTTTTCATGATATTTCATCTCCTTTAGCATTTTCATTCAGCAATAAAGCCCTTAGCGACGAGAAAATCCCAAATGCGATCCATCCAGTTGTATGCGCCTGTGCCGGGCGGAGCGGACTTCATGAAGCCGTGGGCGCATTTCGCCATGATGTGCAGTTCGCTCTGTATGCCCATGTGTCTCATACGTTCCCATGCTTTGACAGAATTCATCGACGAGTAGCCGTCCGCATCGCCGTGAATGAACAGAACTGGGCATGTTGACAGATCAAACGCAAACTCCGGCGCGATGTTGCATCCCGGCCCGTCGCCCCTGCTCTTGTTGGGCCCGTTCACGCCATCTGAAAGCACATAGGCCGGATAGACGCAAACAGCCCACTGCACACCGCAAGGAATTTTGTCCGTCTCGTCCACAGGCCAGTATGAAGCCGACATGGACGTCGTGGCACACATAAGCGCAAGATGTCCGCCGGCGGACGACCCCATCACGCCAATCCGCTCCGGGTCCAGTCCACGAGCCTTCGCCTCGGCCTTGACAATCCGGATCGCTCGTTGCGCATCCTGCCATGCAGGCGTATGCTTGGCAAGTGGCGGCCTGGGGCGGGGATGCCGGTAGCCCACCGTGACGACAGTCATGCCTTTTTCGTTGAGATAGCGCCTGACCGGCTCCACCTCGAAGCTTGTCGTACTTGAACCTTTGTATGCTCCGCCAGACCAAACAACAAGAACGGCCTTTGTCGTCAGCTTGGCCGGAATATGCCATTCAAGATACGGCACCGTCTGCCGCTCGTCAAAATCTGGGATATTTCCGTCCGGCCAAAGACATTCCTTCGCATAGACAGCACGACTCTCGTCCGACGTGAAACGGCTTGCCAGAAGGACAGGTTTCTTCAGTTTGCCGAGCCACCCCATGCGGCGCATGAATTCGACCGCACGTTCAAAGCCGTGTGCATCATGTCCCTTGTCCGGTACTATGTGCAGTTCGGCGGGAATCTTCCGCTTGTGAAGATTCCTGTATATTTCAACGGAGCCGTTCGGCGAATAGATGTCGCGTCCACCGTGCAAAAGGCACATGGGGCATGTTGCGCCGTCAAATTCGAAGCAATCGTCGAGCGCAGCATCGATTGCCGTCCCTTGCCGCGTGTTCGGTCTTCCAACACCATCTGTCATGACGAAAGCAGGTGCAAACGCACAGACCAAGTTCACGTTGCAGGGTGTCTCGTCGAGTTCGTCAATCTTCCCGTACGCAGGAGTCATGGAAGAGGTCGCCATGAGCGTCGCAAGGTGCGACCCCGACGACATCGACATTACGCCAATCCTGTCTGGCGAAAAGCCGCGCTTTTGGGCCTCCGAGCGTACGACCCTGACGGCTCGCTGCGCATCCTGCCAGGCTGTCGCGTAAAAGGGCATTCCCTCTGGCCACGGTGTGCGGTAGACAAAGTTTACGCACTGGCACCCAAGGGCAGAAAGGCGTTCGTTCCATATTCTGATCAGCCCGACATCACAGCAATTGCGATAAGAGCCTCCAGATACCAGAATCATGCAGCACCCATTAGGCTTTTGCGGTGGTGCGAACCATTCAATATAGGGGTGACGCCATTCATCCGCGTTAAACTCGTTTTTCTTGGACACATCTGTCATCGCAGCAATCTGATGCGGCTGGGCATCGGGCATTTTGCCTTCCGGCCAGATGAGTTCGCGTTCGGCAGATGCGACAAGCGGAATCGCAAGCAAAAGTCTCAAAATGCGTTTCATTCCCCGCCTCCATTATGTTTTGTTCGAATTCCGACGCGGTCGACGACAACACCGGGATGGACAGCGGCAATCCTGGCGCGGCGTGCGCCTTCGGGAACCGGCACTTCGACACGGATGAAGTTGTCTTGCACCGCGCGGTTGCGCACGGGATCGTGTTCGCCAATATTGGAATCGCTCTTCGGAACGGCCACATACTTCGCCGCGCCGTCGTCGAACGACACTTCGACACCAAGTTTGAGTCCTGGCCAAAGCGCAAAGTCGGGAAGGAACTGAAGGACAAGATTCTTTTTTTGGACAGGATTTACATGATTTACAGGATTACCGACCTGCTTCTCAAATCCTGTCAATCCTGTTAATCCTGTCAAAGAAAACTCAATCGCCGCACCTTTGCCGACGCTGGGCTTGACGGGCAGAAGCGCAAGTGCGCGACCTGACGTGCCGAGTCCTTCTACGCATGCCCACGCGCCATTATTCGCAGGTTCGTTTGCGACTGGCTCAAGCCATTCAGGTTCCGTCTCATCAGCGCGATATGCCGTCGCGGGATAGTTGATTCGCGCCATGTTGCGCTCCTCAACAGCATATGGATCTGACGGCTCGTTCCATCTCCATTGCATCTGCGAGCACCAGCGGTTGTGCGGCACGGGCTGGCGCATTCCGCCGCGTTCGTCTATTGTGTCGCACCAGAATCCAGACCACTTGCCGTCATCAAGCTTGTCCCAACGCTCGTAAAGCGGGTCGAGGACGCTTCGGGCATATTCCTTGTCGCGCTCTTCAAGATGGATGATTCCCGCGTACGCAAGGAACCTCGCCTGAAAGCCGACAAGCCTAAAATAGTCATTTACTATTTTAGAGTTGGGAGTTGAAAGTTTAGAGTTGAAAGTTGTGGCGTCGGAGAGTTCTTTTTCCAGTGCAATATCTTCGGCGAGAAGCGCGTGATAGCGCTTAAGAAGCGAAGACTTGACAGAGGACGGCAGGTTCGTAGTCCACTGGACGCACATGTGCTCCGGGCGGCGGTTGAAACCGAGGTTGTAGTATTCGGCAAGATGGGAACCGATTTTGCCGCAAAGGACACAAAGTTCACAAAGACACTCTCCGGTTTTTTGCACTTTGTGTTCCTTGTGGCCAAAAAGCTCTTCGCGCACCCAACCATCAATGGCTTCACGCTGCGGGTTGGCTTTGGTCTTCCACGCCTCTGGATCGGAGGCAAAGCGCCCGTATGCGTCAAGCAGGATCTCCGCCTGGTACACATCGCCGGCATTCACCATCCACACGTCGCGGACGCCGTTCTCCCAGCACTTCGCCACCAGTTCGTACCACATGAACGCCGGCGGCGTCGTGCAGAGATGGATATAGCCATGCGGCCGCCCGTGGTAGGAGATGTGCCAGTATATTCCGCCGCCGTATTCCTTGCACTGCGGACCTCCAAGGCGACGCACATAACCGAAGTTGTCATTGACCCACATGATCGTCGCACCATTCGGAACCTTCAGTCCCGAGTTGAAAATCGGCAGCACCTCCTTGTAAGGCACGAAAAGCTTCGGCGCGCCCTTCGGAAGCATGGCGCACTGCGCGGCGAAAACATCTTCAAGTATAGCCTTCTTGTCCGCAGTCGTTTTGCCGTCCTTCATCTGTCCGTCGTGGATTCCGCGCATCCCGATCGTGAACATTACATTGTGTCCTTCGCCACGCCCCACACCCTCGCGCCAATAGTCCTCGACAAAATCGCGGTTGCGCGTCCAGCGCCATTTCTGCCTTTCTTCCTTGGGAAGGTAGCAGTTATTGCGGAGCATAGGCTCGCAATGGCTCGTCCCGACCGTAATCCCGTATCTGTCGGCAAGCTCGAAGTTCTCTTGGCGCGAAGAGAATTCATACCCGCCTTCGTGCATCGCGGGCCAAATGAGATTGAGCCCGCACCTCTTCATAAGTGAAAAAATCTCGGAATAGGCGTTCGTTCCAATCTGCTCTTCCTTTCCAAATCGCCCGACAGCCCAAGGGCGCAGGCTCCAGTCTTCGTCATTCACAAAAACCCCGCGCCACTTGACGCCACGCCCTCCCGCATTCGCTTCGTCTGCACGCGGAATCGCGTTCGCCGCATCCGAGCGACCTGCAGAGCCGCAAGCGGTCTGGACGGCGGCCTTGAGCATGTTAGCGCCCAGCTCGCGGGCACCCTGCGGCGTGAACACGCCGTCACAAAGCGAATAGCCGAACTCACAGCAGACGCTCATCCAGCAGTTCGAGAGTGACCCGACGTATTGGCGGGAATTCAGCGACCGCTTCTTCACAGCGGCCGTATACTCTTTGGCCGAACCCGCCTTGTCGAACTTTCCGTCGTATTTCAGCATCCCGTTCTTCTGCAGATCTATCCAGACGCGGCGGAAGCACCGCCAGCGTTCCTTTTGAGCCGGCTCAAGGGGCGCGAACGTAAAGGCGTGATCGTGAATCTTGTTGCCCTTTAGTCCGCTGCGTGAACTCGGAGAATGAAGATCTATAAACACAATTTTCTTACCGTCTCCTTCCTGCGCGAGCAGTTTCTTGATGGCGCGAACGGACTCATAGCGGTCTTTCATGTAGTCGCGGTTGTGGTCGTGCGGATGGCGAAACTTCCCCTGTTCGCCGTTCTCGACGCCGTCCTTGTCCATGAACGGCACGAAAACACAATCGGCGTTGTCTCGCAGCCAAGAGGCTTCTTTCGAGTCCGAAAGAGATTCCTCTATCGCACCCTCCATGACGAAATTCGCCGGCGCTTCGCTCGCATGGTGGCGGGCGGTAAACACGAAAAGCCATTTCGCGTCCCCTCTGCACGGAAGGCGCAGAAGCTCCGTATCCCGCTCGCCGCTCTGCGACTTGCAAAGGACATCAAAAACCACATCCTGGCGGCTCTTGTATTTCGCCGAAAGCTTCTCCCAGTCGCCTTGAAGATATGGAATGCAGAACGCAAAGCGCGTCTCGTGTTCATCCGACGCGAACGTCCAGTCGAAGGCGTTGGCCGGCTCATGCCGCGAACCATCCTGGCGAAGCCACGCCCAATTCCGTCCTCCGTCGCGGCTGACGGCCGGACCGAGCGTCGCAAGATAACTAAACTTGTCATCAGGGAACTGGAAATGAAGCGTCCGCCCTTCCGCGCCCCGCACCTTGAAGTCGAAGCGCATCCACTTCCGCCCCTTTGTGTCGCGCAGATCGGTAGCGACCTTGACAACACCGTTGGTTTCGTCAATCTCCTTCACGACTATGCTTCCGCCCGGATAGTCGCAGCATACGCGAACTTCGCCGAAAGCGGCGATATTCCACACAAGCATAAGCGCAGTTGTGACCAATGCTGTTTTCATGCCGTCCTCTCTCATTTCATTTCAAAAGCATGCTGTTCCGCTTCGACCTTCCGCAGCCGCGCCTCGTCGCCACCCGCTGCCGCCGTCGCAGTCTTCACTTCCGGCGAACCAGGCGTGAAGACAAGTTCACCCGCCGCCGGGGCGTATTTGCCAGACCGGAGCGTCCCCGCGTGGATCGTGACGGGCCTGGGGTTCTTGGCCGCCCTTGGACGGATCAGCACGATCGCCTCACCCCAGCGTGTCATCTGCGGATTTTCGCCGACGATATCCGCTTCGCCCTTGACGGAAAAGCGGATCGTTTCCGTCAGATAACGCTTGGGCGTGCCGACGATATCCGCGAGCGTTGCCGTGACAGCCACGAGATCGCCGCCGTCCGCAACCGGCGCAAGCCCCTCCGTATCGAGTGCAAGGTTTATTTTCGCAAGGCGCTTGGCGGGGAGCTTCACGATCCGGGACCCGTCCGGGAGCGTGATCGTAAGATTGTTGATCTTATCCGCCTCGCTTCGCGGCTTCTTGCGGAACTTGCCTGCGATTTTGTGCTGGATGTTGTAATTGAACTCCGTCTCGCCCGGCGTGAACGGCCTTCCGAGAAGCGTCGCCGTGTAAGTACAGTTTGAAAACACGACCAATTCCTTCGGAGACGACTGCGAAAGTTCGTGCGCGGCGAACACGAACGGATCCTTCGTAAGCGCCGCCTTGAACGCATACCACGAATATTTCTTCTGGCGGGCGTATGTCAATATACCGCCGAACATGTTGTCCGGATGGTAGCCGCGCGCATGATCGGTGCCGTGCCAGAGACATCCGCCAAGATTGGACTTGGAGCGGGCATTCAGGTCGTCGATGAACTTCATGTAATGCTGCGCCTGACGCACCATCGCATATTCACCCCACTCCAAAAGAACACGTGACGGCGAGTTCTGGGCGCTCCAGTCGTCCACGAAATCCCCCCATTCCCGGCGAAACCCGACACGGTCGTCAATCGGGCTGTGGGCGTAGTTGACCTCGCAGACATCGCTGCCGTCGCTTTGCCTGTCGCAGGCGCAGACGTCGTTCGGCGGCAGGGCGTTGCGCTTCACGGTCGCCACGGCGTTTGTGGTGAAGGCCCCGGGGAAGCGCGTCTCGTTCAGTATCGGCTCCCACATGAAGAGCGAAGGTCGCGACCTGTCGCGGCGCACCATCTTCTCTATGTCGTCATAGACGCGCCGCTCGAAGTCAGGGTTCTTCCTGTTCCAGAACTGCCAGCCCGGCGTCGCGTCGATCACGAACATCCCCAGCTGGTCGCAGGCGTCCATGAACGCCGGATCCTGCGGATAGTGGGCGCAGCGAAAAATCGTCATGCCGCAGTCCTTGAACTTCTTGACGTCCCGCCAGTGCAGCGAGTTTGGAAGCGCGTTGCCGATGAACGCATAATCCTGATGACGATTCGCACCGATGAGTTTCTTCCCGTATGACTTGCCGTTCAAGATGAAACCGTCCATAGTCATTTTGAAATCGCGAATGCCGAATCGTACGTTTACACGATCGGTCAATCTGCCGTCCTTCACGACATCTACGCGCAGCCAATGGAGGTTCGGGTGTTCAGGCGACCAGAGAGCGGGCGATTCGGGCTGGAATGGCGAAGTCGTGCGCTTGCCGTCATAGTATAGTTCCGTCTCCGCGCCATTCGTATCGCCGCCCAAGGTCACGTCTGCTCGGACAGTCCACTTGCCGTCGTCGCCAAGGTTCGACGTTATCCAAACGCCGCCCTTGTCCGTGTCCGCGACATACGCCTCGCCCGTCTCGATTAGGTAGGCGTCTCGGTAGATGCCGCCGAAGTAGGTAAAGTCAAGGACATCCTGCGCCTTGCCGGGCGGATAGGACGGGTCGTCCGAGTTGTCGCACCAGACTTCAAGGACGTTTTCGCCCTCCTTGAGAACGCCCGTCACTTCGGCATGGATTGGCAGATAGCCGCCGAAATGCTCCGCCACGACCTTGCCGTTGAGCATGATACGGCTCTTGCCCATGATCGCCTCGAAATGGAGGAACTGCCTTGCGCCGCGCCTCTTCCACGAGAAAACGCGCCGGTACCATGCCGGTTGCTGACGGTTGACTCCTCCCGAGGCCTCGAAGCCGAGTTCACCTTCGTCAATGGAATGTGGCAGACAGACGCTCTTCGCCGTCTTGAAGTTGTCGAGGGAGAATTCCCAACCAGTCGTCAGCGTCTCCACGCGGCGCGGTGAACCATCTGCATCCCAGTATCCGGCCTTCGAAAACTCTACCGCGTTTGCGGCCGAGCACCAGACCTGCAAGACAAGGAGAACCGCTACGCGGCACGCGGCGCACTGACCTTCACGATTTCCACATCTCATTGTATGCCTCCTTTTACGATATTGTTATTTCCCGTGCATGAAAGAGAAAGTTGCCGGTGTGAACGACATTGTCCACATGCTTCTTGGCCCACGCAAGGGAATCGCGCAAGGCCCCCTCCTGCCGTCCGCCGAACGTGAAGGCTGCGCGTTGAAAGCGCAAACTCGTTCTGTATCGCCTCCTCGCATCCGAAAATGACGCCGGAGTCGAAACCGAAAAGCAGCCCGCCAATGGAGACTGCGCACGTTATCCACAGTAGTCTCATTTCCTCAAGTCTCCGCTATCTCTCCGGCCTTGCCCGCATCCTTGCGCGCTTCGCGATTTTCTCCCAGGCGTCGTCGCTGTTCCAGAACAGCTCCGCCTGGCAGTGCGTCGCAAAACTGTACGGCGGATTGTATTCCGCGACGGCATTGAACTCTTTCGGCGGGCACTTTCCGGCGCGGACATGCCGGATGAATTCGCGGGCGTTCGCGCCGTTCTTGATCCAGTCCTCGTCGAACGACCACTGGCGCGGCGCGGTCACGGCGCGGTCGCGGTCGCGAATGCGCTCCCCTGCGCAGCCAAGCACAAACGGCCCCGCCGGCGGCACGTAGTTGCGCCAGTCGATCCTGAGCTGCGCCTTCCATGCAAGGCCAACGGACGGATTGAGGGCGAGTATCCTGTCGCAGAACTTGACGTCCGGCGACGATGCCCTGCCCTCGGCCTCCCAGAACGGAAACCCGCCGCAGTTCTCCCACAGGATCTCAAGTGATGGATCGACCTTTGCGATGAACACCCCCGCTCCCTCGCGCTTCATCGAATTGGCGTGGAGGCCGAATACAATGTCGACGTCAGGTGCCTCGGCATGTATCCTCGCCGCAACTGCATTGACGAGCTCTGTCACGGCCTCGGGTATCGACCTGCCGCCGATCTCCCGCTTGTCCGTCTCGGTGAAGCTCTGGAAGTATATGCCGTCGCCGCCCATCGGCTTCCACTTGCGCCGCCATTCGGCCACGATATCGTCCGCGAGCTTCCCGAAGTCGAGATCCCTGCCGTCGTTTCCGCTGAGCGTCCAGCCCCACGAGAATCCCCAATACACCTTGACGCCCCACGAATGGGCGCACTCCACTACTTCGCGGGCGTTCACCACCAGCTGGTCGTTCCAGAGTATCGCCCTGTTGAACCGCGCCCGCGACATTTCCCGGAAGGACGCGCGGTAGTCGTCCACCACATGCCCCCAGGAAAACACGCTTCGCACAGGCGTCTGCGGCGTGCGGCGGCATGCGAACGCGGGAATTCTGCCGCCGCGAAAGAACATGCCGGCATAACGTCCGTGCATGCCGGACATCTTCGCCTCAAGCGTCGGAGCAATGACATCGAGGAAGTCGAACACCGCCCACAACACCGCCTCCGGCGTGTCGCCCGCGAGAAGCACGACATTGCGTCCGTTCTCGCGCATCGTCTTAACAAGGTAGCCGCCCTTCGGCACGTCTTCGTCCTTCAGGCATTTGCGCAGGGTTGCATTCTGCGACAGCCGGCCTATGACGATGATATCGCGCTTCGTATCCACCTCCTCCCCGCCGTCCTTCTCCAAAGGCAGCACCATCGGTGTCGCCAAATGCCCCTCGCGGAGAAGATGCGTACCCATGCGCTCCGTCAGGACCTCAAGCGCACGGCCTTCCGGCCCTTCCGCAGACGAGTAGACGACCTTCCAGGTCCCGCCGCGCATCTTCGCCGGGATACTGCCTTTGAAAACCGCCGACGCCTCGTTCACCTGGTCGTAGTCCACCTTCGCAGAAGAAGCCGGGCTTCCGACTGTTGCGCAGTTCGCACACGTCACGGCGAAAACCGCCGCCGCACAGGTGGCGGAATGCAAGGCTGTCAAAGCGAAACAAAGCAATATGCCATATGCGTTGCGCAACATCCCAAGTATTCTAAATCTCATTGCCAGCCTCCTTTTACGATATTGTTATTTCTTGCCCGTGAAAGAGGAAGTTACCCCCGACAACATGCTCAACACACGTCGGCGAAAACCTGTCCGACACGCTGACATGGATGTGTCCGGCGAGAATGCATTTCAAGAGCGGCTGCGCCTTGAGCCAGTTCTTGTAATCCTTGAACGTCGCGTTGGCGTTCGCCGTCACTTCTTTGAAGCCGCCGACATCCGGCACGGCCTTCGGGCTGGTCATGTCCCAGAACTTGCTGCTTACACGCGAAATGTTTCGTGTCATAGGCGGACAGTGCATACACAAAATCACCGGCAACCCCTTCTTGAACTCGGCCTCGAGCCGTGTCATCTGCGCCGCTGTGATGTGTCCGTAGACATTGTCGAGCGCTACGAAGTTAACTCCATTCACAGTCTTCGAGGCGACGGATATGTCAAACGGGAATGCGGCCGCAACGGCCTCGCGCGTCTCGCCCTTGGTCTTCTCGTTCTCGACCTTCTGCCCGTGGTAGAATTCATGGTTGCCGATGCATCCGAACATTCCATCCCCGAAATATTTCCTCGCCAGATCAAAATTGGCCTGGCTCTGGAAGTCGATCAAGTCACCGGTGTGGACAACATAGTCCACATGCTTCTTGGCCCACGTAAGCGAATCGCGCAAGGCCTCCTCCTGCCGTCCGCCGAACGTAAGACTGCGCCGTCTTGCTTCTTTCCGCGCCCATTCGCTGTCGTCTGGAGACGCCGCCGTGAGGTGCGTGTCGGAAATGTGAAGAATCGAGAACGGCTTTTCCGCCCCGGCGTCGACATGGCATCCTATTATCGACAGCCTCTCGAATGCGCCGCGTTTCGGGAAGTGCTTCGGATTGTCGGCGAACGCCGGGAGGCCCGCCGCAGCGACGAATCCGCCGAACGCTAACGACCCTTTGATGAACTCTCTCCTTGTTCCTTCAATCGCCATCTTGCCCCCTTTCGATTCTCAATGCGACCGGGCCGAGAAGCCCGGACGACAGCAGTTTGTCTTTTTTCGTCCAGTGCCGCCAGGTGGAGAACGTATGCCGTCCGGTCGGGGACGGTTTGCCTTCCTTTACCCACTGCGGCAGTTCCTTTATACCATATTCGATCCGCTTCTTGGGACGCGGCACTTCCACCCATTCCGTGTCCGGCTCGTACAGCGCATCGTCGCCGATGAGTCTGTTTGGCCAGAGATTGATGACGCGAATGGATATGTCGATCTCGTCCTCTTCTCCGTTGTCTGTTCCCCGTTCCCCGTTTTTAACTGCATCTGTAATGTCAACCTTGAACGGCGGCCTCCACAGCGGCGGATATGTCGTGCCGTTCACCTCCACCTCCGCAAAATCTTTGACCTCACCAAGGTCGAGGATGATACTGGAACCGTGAAGCAGGGAACGAGGAACGGGAATGCGCTTTGAATAGGTCGCAGTTCCGGAGAAATATTTGATGTCAGTATCGGCGTCCTTTGTCCAGTCCTTGAGTTTCGCCCAGCTGACGGTTTTTGTATTCGTACCGCCTGAATACCAGTCCACCGGGAACGAGACCTGCCACGGGCCGGAAATCGTTACTGTTTTTTGAACAAGATTCCCCTCTTTCCCCAGCTCTCTTTCCACTTCCCTCATCCCCTCTTTCCTGAAGACAACGAACGCCGATCCTTTCGGCGGGAAATCGAACGTTACGAACGTGCGGCCGTCCACCACGCGCCACTCAGACGGCACGCGCCTCGTGCCGTCCTCGGCGTTCCATATTTCAGGAACGCGCCCGGCGACGGCGAAGGAAGCTTCAAAGCGCGTCGCCTTTTTGTTATCCACCGCCACAAAATACCAGTCAGCATCGTCAGACCGCCTGTGAATCCACGCGATTCCCTTTGCGTCCGTCTTGAAGTCCTTCGCCACGCCCATGCGCCCAAGCGCCTCCTCCGCGCCGCACTCCATGACGCCTTGCGCCCATACGCGGTCGACAAGGGATGCGTACGCATCATCCGAAATGGACTGTAATCCCGCCAGCCCCGGCGCACGCGTCGGACGCTTGACGGCGCAGACCTTTGCGCCGACCTTGACCAGTTCACCGATCTTCCGCACCATTCTCTCGCTCATCGTATCGGTTTCAGGCAGAACAAGAAGCGTGTATTCCGCACCGCCCGGCGTGACGAGCCTGCCGTTTTTAACTCTCAGGCATTCTATGATTTTCGTGTCGCATACATCCCACCAGTGTCCATACGGCGCATCCTTCGGATGTTTCGCCCGGTTCGGCGTTTCCTCTCCGCACCAGCAGAGAATGTCCACGACAGGTTTCCCTTCCTGCAGCATCCATTGACAGCGGCTTTGGTACTTAAAGAACGCATGTGCGAGCGGCCACCACGTCTGCGTCCTGTCGAGGTGCATTCCCCAGCGTCCCATGGTCATACCGGGAAGGTATTTATCTCCCGCCCACGGCTGATGGACGAAGCGGTGGTAGATGATGCGGTTTACGCCATTTGCGTAGGCGAAGTCACAGAGCGACTTGATCTTGAACGGCGTCTCCGTCCAGCGTCCTCCATGCCTTGGATCGGCGGTGAAAGATTCCGTCGCGACATATCGCCTGCCCCATACGTGCGCGAGCGATGCCGCGCCACGCACACGCGATGTCCATCCCGCGGGCGATGCTTCGGCCGGTGCGCCGGCCCAGAACTCCTGCATCGGTATGTCCGCATGTTCCCCGTACTGGAGATTGTCGAAGTTGCCGTTTCCGTAGGCTTCAAGCGAGCAGACAAGCCCATACGCGTGGCAAAGCTCCGCAAGCCGCCCCGCATAATTCTTCGCGAAAAGGTCGGCGAGAACGCGCCGGAAGTTCTCGAGAAACCTCTCTGTCTCGTTCACGCTGCCGACGATGCGTCCCGCAAAAACCGGAAGATACGGAATGAGCGAATACCCCATGCGCTGCTCGAAAATGCCGTCCAACCCCGGCGTCCAGTTCTGGCAACGGACCTCGAAGCTGTCCACCAATACGTTATTGAAGCCCGTACGGTTGTCGCTGTTCTTTGAGACGCCAAGCTCTTCGCACACCTTGGCGATGTATGAATTGAAGTGGATGTCAATCGCCTTGGCGGAGAACTTATCGACCTCCAGCCCCACGCCGGACTCGGATGCAGGATGGTTCCTGCGTCCGTTGCAGATCGCCCCCACGCGGAGAATCGTCCATTCGCCATCGGGGACATCCCATTCAAGCGAACCGTCGCTCTTCATCAGCGCCGTCAAGTCGCGGATGTTTTCGCGCGGAATCGTTTGCGCAGCGCTCACCTCCTTGTCGTCGCGTTGCGGCGTTGGATAATCCCGGCCGATCTTCCACATGAACTGATTGAGCTTCGCGCCTTTCTGCGGCGTGGGATAGGCGAGGACGGCAATATCGGCATGCCAGCCGTTGTCGTTCTTCTCGCGCGGGAGGGTTCCGCTCCAGCGCGACTGCGGCCCCTTGACCTTCGTTTCGGACGTCACGATGACCTTCATGCCGTTTTCCGGCGCGATCCACGGCCCGCCGGAACTCGACCAGCCGGAGCAGTTGGCCAGGCAGATTTCAAGACCGAGCCGCTTCGCCTCTTTGTGCGCATGGGCAAGGAGGTCGTACCAGTCCGCCGATGCGAACTTCACCGGTCCTGGCGGCACGGCGCATCCGGCGTCGAATATCTGGACGCCGCCGATGCCCGCCTTGGCCAATGCCTCGAAGTCGCAGGTGATTCCCTCCTTCGTGACATTTCCGTTCATGATGTGATACCAAGTGTGCGGCCTCGCCGATGGCGGAGGTGCCACAAATCCTTCCTCAAGAGAGAGTGCAGCAGACGGCAGAACCGTCCCGTCAGGAAAACGCACTGAGAATAGCGGCGGATTTGCAACGACAGGCGAAATTTTCCATTCAACGATCTCGCCATCCTTCCATTCGATATCAACAGAGAACCCACCCTGCGCACGAAGTCCCTTGACGCGACCTTCCCTCCAGACCTTCGGCAGTGCAGGCAGAAGGTCTATGACCACATTCCCGTCCACATCACGGCGGTGCGACTGCATCAGCATTTCCGCAATCGCCGCCGTCGCGCCGAAGTTCCCGTCGATCTGGAACGGCGGATGCGCATCTAAGAGATTTGCATAAACGCCGCTTCGCCCCTTCTTCCTGCCGTCCTTCATGAATACCGCAGGGCGCAACAGACGATGAAGAAAAGAATACGCCTTGTCCCCATCAAGAAATCGCGCCCACAGGCACATCTTCCAGGCGGTCGACCAGCCTGTGGATTCATCGCCGCGCGCGAGGAGCGATTTCTTAGCCGCCATAAACAAATCCGGCGTCTCCGGCGTTATCTGCGCCGAAGGATAGACCGCATAAAGATGGCTGAAGTGGCGGTGACGATCTTGCGGGTCGTCCATATCCAGCGTCCATTCCTGCAGCTGCCCCCACTTGCCGATGTGGTCGGGTTCGATTTCGCCAGCGCCCTTGCGGAGTTCAGCCGCGTATTGCCGGTCTTTGCCGAGTGCCGTCGCCGCATCCGCCGTCGCATTCAAAAGATCCCGCACGATCTGATGATCCATCGCGCAGCCGGGCTGCAGCGCAGACCCGCCTTTCGGACCGTGTTCCGGAGAAGAAGAGGGGCACACCGTTAGTTTTCCCGTCCTCGGATTGCGAACCATCTGGGACAAAAAGAAATCCGCCGCGCCTTTCATGGTTTCGTAGTGCTTCGCGAGAAACTCCTTGTCTAACGTGTGCAGCCAATGCTGCCAAATGTGCATGCAAAGCCATGCGCCGCCCATCGGCCACATCCCGCACAAAGGGCCAGAATTTGGCGACGCCCTGCGCCACACGTCAGTATTGTGATGACCGACCCATCCCGGCGCCCGATAGACATCCTTCGCATATTCCGCACCATGCACCGAAAGTTCGTCCGTCATGCGCCACAGCGGCTCTGCGAGTTCCCCAAGCCCTGTCGTCTCCGCCGGCCAGTAGTTCATCTGCGTATTGATGTTGATCGTGTAGTTGCATCTCCACGGCGGAGCCATGTGCGGATTCCATATCCCTTGGAGGTTTGAAGGTTCCGTGCCTGGCTGCGAAGAGGATATGAGCAGATAGCGCCCGTACCTGAAGAAAAGTTCCACCAGCCGCGTATCGTCCGTTCCGTCGAAATCGCGAATCCGCTCGTCCGTCGGTTTGCCTGGAGACCTGTCCACACCTAGTGAAAGCGTACATCTGTCGGCAAGTTCGCGGTAGAAGCCAGAATGAGATTCTAGAGCCTTGCCATACGGTCGTGCCATCGCCTTTGCAAGCAATTCCGCGCTTTTCGCGTCAGGATCGTCCGAAAGGTCGCGGAAATTCTTGAGATTCGTCGCGATAGTCACGTAAAGAATTGCGGAATCCGCCCCCTGATGACGATCTTTCCTTCGCGTACTTCCGCAACGCCGCCTTCCGCCTTTACTCCTACCCGCCCGGTGAACTTAAGCTTCCCGCCTTTGGAGCGCGACGAATCGCCTGTCACCCCCCGGAGGACAAGCTGGCCGTTCTCCGCAATGCATGGCGAATTGTGGGGTGAAACGATTGTCGCCTCGAATGAAACCCCGCCCTTTTTGTCCGCCGTTATCCGATGAAATATTGCACCGTCCGTGAAACTCGCGAACGTCTCGCGCATGAACGCAACTCCGCCGCGCAAAAAAGCCGTCCGCGCCACTGCGTCATCCAACGAGAGTGTCCGCTTGTAATCGCCTGTCCCGCCGACCGGCAGGATGTGCTTGACGACAAGTTCGCCGAATGGCTGGTATGCCCCGCTCTGTCCGAATTTGTCCGGCAGGGTTTTCATCGCCTCTTTGGTATTGCCTGCAATAAGCAGTTCACGGCACATGGAGATTGCCTCCGCCGTTATCGGCTCGTCACCGCGCTCAACGGGGCCTCCTGTGACTATCGTGTCCTCGTTGAGAAGGATCCGCTCCTTCTCAACGCCGCCAAACGGCATCGCGCCGAGCCGCCCGTTTCCGAGAGGAAGCGCCTCCATCCATTCGGAAGCAGGCGTGCGATACTCAAGACCGGGAGAGTCTTCCGCGACGGCAACTAACGACGGGACGGTTGCCGCAAAAAAGAATGCCATGGTTATTGCCTGACGCATCATCGACGCTCTCCTTTGAAAAGTTCCCTGATTTTCCGTGCGGCGAGCTTCTCCCGCCTGTGGATGTCGAAAAGCCCCGCCATGTTCAGCCCCAGAGGCTTCGTCCTGATGTCGGAGCCGCCACGGAAATACGTACGCGAATCGGCGAACTGCCAGACGGCGACTCCTTGGTAGATTCCGCTTTCAATGGCAAACCCAACGGACGCGGCGAGATATTCCGTCTGGAAGTCCTCACTCCACTGCGGTACCGTACCGTCACGCTCGCCGTAGAGCGAATAGCATCCGGTCTCTGAAATCACAATAGGCTTTTGTGGATACTTTGCCCTGAACTTCCGCGCCACGGACGCAAAGCGATTTGTGATCGCCGCCTTGAGGCTTTCGTGCGTCGTAGCCGTGCCGATGGACTGATGCCAGGCCGGATAGAGATTGACGGCGACAAAATCCGTCTCGTCGTTGGCGATGTCCTTGTCCACGCGGTTGCAGGCGAACGTGACAAGATGGCCGGTTTCTTCCGCCTTGAGCGCCGCGACGATGCGCCCGACAAGCGCACGTCCCTTTTTAGACGAGGAGTCGCATTCGTTCAGGAACGAGTCGATGACGACAGACGGATGGTTGATTGACTTCCTCGCCATCAGTCTCGCCTGCTCAAGCTGGAGGTCGGCGAATCGCGGGTTTGCCAGCTGCCGCGCTCCGTTACCCCAACCAAGAGTCTCCTGCCACACGAGAAGTCCAGCCTCGTCGCAGAGAGCGAGAAATTCTTCGCAAGGCGTGTAGTGCGCCGTGCGGACAAAATTCGCGCCAAGCTGCTTGATAAGCACAATATCGCGCCACATCGACTGTCGAGACGTCGCGTAGCCGTCCGCGTAGTCGGAGTCGTGACGTCCGACGCCTTTCAGAAACACGGGACGTCCGTTCAAGATGAACCTACCGTCCGCGCACCTGAACTCGCGGATGCCGAATTTAGTGGTGAGTGAGTATTTGTCAGTGGTTAGTGGGGTAGCAGCCGGTTTTATGGCGACTGTATGAAGATTCGGCGACTCTGGCGACCAGAGTTTGAAGTCCGGAACATGAACGAGAGCGCGTCCGTTCCTGAACTCCGCCGAAACCTCGTTCTTTCCGTTGAAAACGAGCACGGCATCGAAATCGCGCTTGGCGAAGTTCGCGGCCTCTATCTCGACCGTGCCGCTCCTGTAGTCTCGCGTGCGCACGAACAGCTTGCGGTTGTCGAACGACAGTTCCACGCCGTGGTAGAATCCGCCGGAGGCGAGGAAATCGTAGTTTGGACGGAACAGTTCCTCATCGCCCGAAAGGGGCGTATTGTCGATGGCGACGGCAAGAACGTGTTCACCGGCGGCAAGAGCGCCAATCGGAAATTCAAGTTCCGACCACGCAAGGCTGGACGCGCCGATCTCGCGTCCGTCAAGCCAGAACCGTGCCCGAAGCCCAATGCCCTTGACGACGAGGCAGGCACTCGGTGCATCGCGCCAGACGGAGAACGTGCGGCGATAGCTGCCGACGCCTCGCTTCATCCTCCATGGCGGCATCATATCAAAACACCCGGGCACCGGCATCTTGCCGTCCGCTTTGAATTCCGCCGTTGCCTCCGCAAGAGAACCGCCCTCGCTGAACGAGAAATCCCACAGCCCGTCCAAAGACAGCGTTTCCCTGCCGCAGCATTCAGCCGCAAGCAGGGAGAACGACGCCGCCAAAATATGACAAAATGCAGACATCTGCCTTACCGTCCTCATGATGCTGTTTCCGCAGATTAGTAAATCGAGATAATGAGCCCGGTGCGGAAGTAGATGCCGGAAGATTCCTTTGCCGCGTTGCGCTCCTGTCCTGCATCAACGCGCCGGAATGTCAAGGAATCAAGGTTTGCAGGCGCCGTCGCCCAGGTAACGACAGGAATGGAGCCGCGGGTCGTCCGATCGCCCAGCACAAGGCCGATCGCGGCATTATCCGCAAACGACACCGTGTTGTTGTCCGTGGCGGACGATGCCAGATTCCACGATCCGGTCTTTGCCGAGAGGTCGAAGGATGAGCCGCTCTGCATGGTGACTCCGTAGAAATAATCGGACTTCGGCGTGAACGTTCGGTAAACGTTTATCGCCCCGGACGAGGAATCGTAACTGTTGGCATCAGCCGTCTTCGCATCCGTAAAGTCCTTGACGTTCAGGGTTCCCGCAATCGCGAGAGCCGTACTGGAAAGAAGAACCGCATTGTCCGTCGCGGCGCATGTCTTCTCAGCCGGGACATACAGCCAGCCTCCGTTGACGACATTGAGCGTTCCATTGGAGACGATCGTACTGCGCAGGACGAGGATTTCGTCCTTAGCAACTTCCGCTCGCAGCGTGTAGCCGCCGAGGTTCAACGTCGCTCCGTCATTAAAGCCGTATGTGTTGCGAATCCTGAGCGTTGAATCTTTCGTGAGCGTGACATTGCCGAGAAGATTGGCGGAACTCGCCGCCGCATCCCACTTGCCACTGGAGCCGCGCAAGTCCTTGGAATTCTGAAGCGTTCCTCCGTCGAGGACGAACGAGCGTCCATCCCAGCCGGCCCTGCCGTCCATCTCGAACGTCCCGCCATCGCAGACTGTCACCGTGCCGGCGGCGGGAAGAATCGTGTAGTTGCCGTTGGAACCAAGCTTCAGCGTGCCACCTCGCACTTCCGTGCCGCCCGTGTATTTCTGGCCGCTCTTCGCGACCGTAAGAACACCGCTGCCGTCCTTGACGAGCTTGACATTCCCATCAATCAAAACGGAACAGCTGGAGGCCACACCGGGCGTCGTGACGGTCAGCGTAGTATCGTCGGCATTCTCGCCGCGCACGAATGCCGTCCCCGATGCACTCTTGAAGAACGTCTTGCCGACGCGATCATAGAGCCCCGCCTCAGATTCGCCCTCGCTGTAAACGGGAACCATGTCGAGCTTCAGATTGCCGTTCTTGTCGTAGAGCTTGAAGCTGTAGAGTTCGCACTTCGCGCGGTAATTTGGCGCCTCTGTGGATCCTGCATCGACCGCCGTCAGGATGAAGAGCGGCGTCGAAGGCTCAAACCCGTTGCCGGGAGAGATGTCAAAGCCCTTGTCTTCGCCGTCCACAAGTACTGTCCGCGTGTAGCCATCAAAGACAATCTCATGCGACTCGCCCGCATCCATGTAGTATTTCGGGTTGCCGTAGATGGAGGTCGCGGAGTTGAAGTCAAAGCGAAGGCCGCGATCTCCTGTATTCCCAGCGTATGGCTGCTGCCAACATGAGAAGTTCTTGCTGGAAGCGCTGACTCTGGAAGACCAGAAGCAGCGCGTAGCTGAGACATCCGTCGGCTTCAGCTTCATCTCAACGCGATCGGTCGCCGCAAGCGTCATGTAAGAGGTCTCAACCTTGACACACTGTTTGCCATTGGCGGTGATTGACTTGAGGACGGTGTAGCCGGCAACAGTCTCGTTTGTGCTGCCTCCGTTCACGACAAGCTCCGCTGCGTCGCCGTCAGCAGCATTTGTGACACCGGAGGTGTCCGCTACACCTACATGGAAGTTTTTGCTGGAGGGATAGAACTTGTCTGTCTTCCTATCGGAAAGACCGGTCTTATTGGTACTTGTCTCTATCGCAGGGCGAAGTTCGTGCTTCAAAGTCCCGTCGGAACCGTAGATGAAGAAATAGTAGAGGCTTGCGCGGGGGATGTATTGGTCGTTGCTTGAACCCGTCAACGGTGTCCCGTTGTTGGATATCTGAAAGATGCAGAGCGGAGCGGAGGCTTCATAAGAATCAGGGAATGCCTTGTTGAATGTTACGGCTGAACCGTTGATCGAACACGCTTTGGTGTTTCCATTGAAATCGACTTCGTAGGTCTCGCCGGCAGTCCATTTTGTAGGTGCCTTGACATCATTTGCCTTTGCGCCGTAATCCACGCGCAATTGTCCGGCGTTCTGGTATGCGATTGCAAACTGCTTGCTGTTATTGGAAACACGAGAACAGAAGAAGAACGACTGTGCAGGGCCAGCTGCATCGTAGCGAACCTTGAAGACAACACGATCTGTGGCATCAAGGACGATATCAGTATTGATATAGCCAAGAGTGGTGCTTGATGTCCTGATAAGCGCAAGATCCTTGTAGCCGGCGACAACGCCTGTCGCATTCGTGATTACATCCGTCTCCTGCGCGATGTCGGCGACGGTCAAGTTGTGTCCGGCGAGATTGATCCGCGCGCCGGGCTTGATTGTGACGAGGCCATCCGCAGACCAGTCGGCGTCAGCGGCGAGCGTGACGTCTTCGGTGATGACACGATCAGCCAAAACGGTCGGCGGCAGGACCACCGCCGAGAACACTGAGAACACTAAAACCGCAAAACTTGATTTGAGCACGTTCATTTTCAATTCTCCTTTTTCCAGGTTGTTGAATCGCTATTTGTTTTTGCCTTGGCGAAGACGTTTGAAGTACTTGTCCATTTCGTCGGCACTCACAGTCTCGCGACGCGCCTTGACACCGAGCGCCTTTACATCGGCAATCCACTTCTCAAGCGCCTCGGCACGCGTGGCGGGACGCGTCCACGCATATCCCTTCTTGGCGGCATGGCCCTTCAGAATGTCGTAGTTGAGAATCATGTAGTGATCGACCGAAAGACGCTCGCGGCGGACGCGTGACGCGAACAGTTCGCCGTCCCTTTCCGCCGCCGCCACCGCCTCGTCCATAAGACGCGCCGCCTCCAGCTTGTCGTCGGCGGTCATGAACGATGCGCCTTGGTGCCCGCACTTCACTATCTTCTTTGTCTTGCGCGGGGCGTTATCGACAACATCAATGAACTTCTTCAGGAACGGCGCTGCGGATTTGCCATAGTATCCCTCGAGAAATTCGTCTATGAGCCGTTTCTCGTCGTCGGCCGGATTCCAGAGAAGGTGCGAGACGACATAGTGGCGAAGCGTCGCAAACGACCCAGCGCTGCAAAGCGCATCACCCTGCTCGAATACGCCCACTGCACCGTTTGCAGCGAAAAGCCGGATGTTCGGAGCCATAACGTGGATGTTCGGATGCGGCAGCATGTAGCCCTGGAAATTGGCGAGGTAGTCCCAGAGGAAAAGGTTGCCTCCGGCAACGCGCTTCCAGTCCTGAAGGTCCTTAACGAACGTCGCCTCACGCGGCGGCAGCGGGTCGATGAGCGGACGCGCAAAGTCGCACGAGATGTCGCACACCCTCACCACGACATTGTGCCGGGCACGCGTCTTCGTTGGAGCTTTGCGCGTGAACTGGTATGCGAACGTGTCGATCCGAACGTTTGGGAACTCCTTCTCCACCGCCTCTGCGACATCGTTTGCGAACCTGAGGTACGGTCCAGACGCCGCACCACCGTCCTCATCCATCATCGCCTTGCACTTTTCACATTCACATCCGCCACCGCAATCGTTCTGCGACACCTGTATGAAATCCACGGATGAATCCTCGCGAAGCCGCCGGAGCGTCTCCTTGATGTATTCGACCTTCATCTCGTTGTTCGCAAGGCAGAGCTGCTTTGCCTCGCGCTTTCCGCCGACAAGCGAATACCATTCAGGGTGTTTCTCGAAATAGACCTTTGGCGGAAGTATCTCGAAAAAGGAATGATAGGCGCTGCGTCGTCCCTTGAAGAAATAAAGACGGTGGTTGCCGCCCATCTCCGGCGGAATAAACTTCATCTCCGAAAGCATGAAGCGCGTGAGCGACGAAAAATTACCTTTGGAGCGCACTTTGAAAAGCGGGTCGAACCCGTCAAGGTAGTATGTTTCGCGATATTTGAACTGCGGCGCATATTGAAGGTCGATGTTGGAAATTGGAGCAGAAGACAACTTCGGATAATACGCCGCGTCACTCGTCCACCACCGTACGCCGCAATACTTCTCAAGGTAAATATCGACAGCATAAATTGGCGCACGCGTCGGCTCGCCGTCAAGAACCACACCGCTGTCAACGGACTTCAAAAACACCTCGTCCGTTTCCCATTTGCGGCTCCCTCTCGCAACCTTCGCCGCCTTCGTTGCGCCGACGTAGAGTCGCGGCGCGCCAGATGCAGAGCTTTCAGCGCAAATTTCAATATCAGCGCCAAAACATTTGCCTAATTCCCCGGCAAGTTCAGATGCCGCTGATTTTTCTACACTTGTCGGCGCATCCGGGATAACAATCTTCGGAGCAGCAGCGAAAGCCGCAATAGACGCACCTAAAACACCAAGGACGATGTAAAATTTGGATGTGTGGATCATATTTTATTGCCTTTCTTTGCGAAGCCGTTCCAGCGCGACCTGCACTGCGCAGGGTTCTTCCTTGCCGGTCCAGTCCTGAGACGCGACCCATTCCTCGGCGGCGAAAATACGCTGTGCGGCCTCTTCGTAATCGACGCCGCCAAGCTCGACCAACAGACGGATACCGCGGTCGATGAGCTTCTTGTTGGAGATGGAGACCCAGCTCATCCAGTTCCCGGCGACGCGTCCCGATGCCGCCATCGTGCCGGTCGAGAGGCAGTTGAAAGCGAGCTTGACCGCAAGATGCTTCCAGATTTCAAGCGGAGAATCGGCGATCTCCATGTTCACCCAGATTCCGTCCGTGGGGACAGGCCCTATGTGGAACTCGACAGCTTCCGGCCAGTCGGCGGCAAGCTTCTTCGCTGCGGACATGTAGTCTGCCGGCTTATTCCCGACGGTGAGCATCACCGCCGCCGCGCGTTCGTAGCCCTTGATGCGCTCGGGAGCGGGTTCGTTGCCGATCATGTACGTGATGAG
>JAZOAC010000087.1:0-17721 GCA_045595285.1 Kiritimatiellia bacterium
CAGGGCTTCGACGGTCGGGTCACCCCTTCCGCCGCCTGTCTTCCTAACTGACTGTCGATTTCTTGTCAGCACGAACTCCTTTCATTTCGCAAGTTGCTATCGAGCTTTACTTGGCGCACCGTTTGGCTCATTCCTTTGTCAAGTTGAGCTTCTGCGCGTCGGTCACCCTCCGCACAGCCAACCTTCCTAACGGCATGTCGTTTTCGTTGCCGTACAGCTTCCTTTCATTCTGTTAGCTCTGCCGAGCTTTGCTTGGCGCACCATTGTTTTCTCCTTATGGTTGGTTTGCCGGGAAACGAAGCATCAATTCATCAATGACTTTACCGATTTCGGCTTTGGATACTTTCTCGGTCACGCGAATGTGACGGCCGTTCTCGGCATCCGGGATCCATTCGTTCGTGCCATCCTTGCCCACCATGCGATAGGCGCCGCGTTCGGAATTGAAAAGCGGATCGACGCCCCTGACTGCGATAAGGACTGCCGTCTGGTCCCATGCCGCGCGTCCGTTCATCCCATATGCACCGCGAAGATAATGCGCCGCCCTGCTGCGGATGTCGTCCCGGGACGGTACGTTTCCGGCAAACACACTCGCCACGGGATTGTCTTTTTGCCCAGACTCAGCAAGCGTCCGGCCGGCATGACAGTCGAATCCGTAGTTCCAGTCAGTAAACACGACAGGCGTTGGCCAGTTCTCCAATGCGATGCGTGAAGATTCCGGATCCTTCATCGAATTGTATTCCTTGCCGTCCGGATAGCGGCATGCCATCGCCACCCACAGCTTGACCTTCTTCGCCACAAGTGCCTTGCCGTCAAGAGGCGATATGGCGTCAGGCTTCGTCTCAAGTAGACGTCGCATATTCGTAAGGAACCCCACGGAGCAGATCACAACGCTGCCGTCGGGCTGCGCCGCCAGCACCCGGCGATAGACCTCGTTAGCATCGGGAGCGTCGCTGGAATTGCGGTGCTTAACCCATTTGCCGAACGCGTTGACCGTAGCCTCATAGCGTTTCAAATGCTCTTGACTTGCGCCCGTCATGCCAATCTCCTTGGTGCATCCGACGGGAATACCGTGGCGTCCATAATATGAATTGATTATCTCGCACATGGCTACGCTCAGGCAGTCACGTGTGTTTGCGACCGTTGCAAGGATCTCGCATTCCCCGGCGTCCGCCAGCGCATGCAGACATGCAAGCGCGCCTGAATCATCGAAATCGGTGTACATGTCGGTGTCGAAGATGACCTTGACCGGTTCCTTTTTGGATTCCCCTGAATCTCCCGCCATCACGAGCGCGCCCAATCCTGCCACGAAGAGAATGAACATTGCGCAGTTGAGCAGCGTGGACTTCCTGGGCGCGCCGGCGAACTCTTTCCAGACGAGTATGCCCCAAAGGGCGGAAACGAGCGTTGCGCCCTGTCCGAGAGCGTACGACACCGCCGGACCTGCCTTGCCAGCAGACACGAACGACAGAAGCGTTCCAAGTCCCCAGATGCATCCGCCGAGGATTCCAACAAGATGTGTCTTGGGGGAACCGCCGAAATAACGCTTGGCACCGTCGAGGATCGGTTCGCCCTGAACGGGTTTGCGCATCGCAACCGTGTTGAAGATGAAATTGGAGACGAAGATACCTATCGAAAACAGGAAGAATCCGGTGTAGGGCGTCAGCATTCCCTCGCGCGGAGCTTCCGCCGTGAACGTAAGATCCACGACACGGTTCACAAGCGGAGAGAACCACATCATCATGAAACCGGCCAATGCCGCAAGGACAAGTCCTTTTTTTGTGGCGGATGCATCGGCGGAAGCTCCGGCTGCGCCCTGCTTTGCCTTGAATGCCAATGCGTTGCAGAGGATGGAAACGACAATCAGCAAAAGCCCGAGCCCGATAAGCGCGGCGCTCCCCTGACGCTTCACCGCAAAATTGAGCAGAGTGCCGCCGACCAGGGCGAGTCCCACGCCCACCGGGAACGCAACCGACATCCCTGCAACGGCAATCGCCGCCGCAAGCAGTATGTTCGACGCATTGAATATGACGCCTGAAAGGAGCGGCCATATCCAGCTTTCGCCAAACGATGATTTGAGGTTAACGAGAAATCCCCATGCCTGCCTTTCACCGCATGAACCCATCGTGAAGCCCATCGCCACGGAGAAGAGGAGAATTCCTATCACATAATCCCAGTAGAACAGCTCATAGCGCCAAGTCCTGCCGGCAAGCTTCTGAGTGTTGCCCCAACTGCCCCAGCAGAACATGGTGACTACACACAGCAGAACGGCCAGCGCATAATTATCGCAGAAATACATTATCTGATCTCCTTTCTGTGGGGCACCGACGACTGCGCCCCTGCACGAGTGACTGAAATTGCCGCCGCCTTCTGCGCAAAGGCGATCGCTTCGGCGCAGTTGCGGCCTTCGACCATGGCAACGGCGAACGCGCCATTGAAAGTATCACCGGCGGCGACACAATCCACCGCCTTCACCTTGCGGCATGGATAGAGTCTGCCGCAATCTCCGCAATACGCACCCTTTGCCCCCATGGTTATGACAACATGACCGACACCGCGTCTCTTGAAGATCTGCACCGCCTTCGCCGCACTCGCCGCATCCTTCACCTTGACGCCAGTCAGCAATTCCGCCTCAGTTTCGTTTGGCGTGATCCAGTCTACCAGCGGATAGAGGGCGCGAGGCAGCTTGTGGGCAGGAGCGGGATTCAGGATGACGCACACTCCGGCATCATGGGCCGTTTTCGCCGCCCACATCACGGTTTCAATCGGCGTCTCCAACTGCATGAGCAAGGCGGCGGCAGATTCGATCTCGCCACGGAACGGCTCAACGTCATCAGGGGAAAGATTTCCGTTCGCTCCAAGGGCGACGGATATGACGTTCTGACCTTTTGCGTCCACAAGGATGAGAGCCGTGCCCGAAGCGTTATCCTTGTCCACAACCAGGCGGGCGGAAATCCCGTCCTTCTTCATTCTCTTTGCGCAGTCGCGCCCGAAGATGTCGTCGCCGACCTTGCCGATGAATGTGCATGTGCCCTTCTTCGCCGAAAGCCTGGCGACGGCGACGGCCTGGTTCGCGCCCTTCCCGCCGGGATTCATCATGAACGTCCCTCCGGACACGGTCTCTCCGGACACGGGAATTCGCTTCCCCGTTATCACCATATCGGTATTGGCACTTCCCAATACGACAATCTGTTTCGAGTTCCTCGCCATGCCCATAAAAATATCAAACACCTCTTATCATTTCAAACAAAAGTGCTTCAACCTAAGAAAAACCTGCAAAAGCAGATTTCTACCAAAATAGGCCGTGGGAATAGATGCTTGACCATCGTTTTGCTATGATATGCGACATGAGTGGAAATGAGGCAAAATACATTGCGATTGCGACAGCGCTTCGCAGGGAAATACTCTCCGGACGCTACGAGAGGCACGAACGCTTCCCCAGCGAGGAGTCGCTTGTACGGCGATTCAGCGTGAGCCGTCCGACAATTGAACGTGCACTGCGGGAATTGAAACGGGAAGGTTTCCTTGATGCACGGGCTGGGTCGGGATTCTACCTTACCTCCTTCGCCCGCAATGCCACTGGCGCAATAGGAGTCATTGTACCGGATTACCATCAAATCGACTTCTTCACGGATCTTTGCGATCACATTGCTACCGTAGGAAAGTCCAAAGGATACAATGTCCTCTTTGGCGACACTTCAATTCTGAACGCATCAGACAGGGCATCATGGGCGCTCGCCGCCGCAAGAGCGTACGCAAAGCAGAAAATCGTCGGGGTGCTTCTCGAACCGATAGATCTCATACCCAACTCCACATCCGCGACGGAGGCCGTGCTTCAGGTATTGAACAGATGCAACATCCCCGTGATCCTTCTCGACCGCGATTACCTGCCGTCTCCGAACCGCAGCGGATACGATCTTATCGGGATAGACAATGTGCAGGCCGGATACCGCATCGCAAGACACTTGATCGATGCCGGAGCGCAGAACATCCGCTTCCTTACGCAGCCGGACTACGCGTCCACCATACGCGGACGCATCCAAGGCGTAACACAGGCAGCCATCGATTCCGGAATGCAGTGGAGCAGCTCGAACGTCATCGAAATAGCCCCTGACGACACCGTCGCCTTCACGAAGATCATCCGGAGCGTCTTTACGAAACGCAAGACGTCAAAATCGGCAAGCATAAAGCGTCAGGCCTTCGTATGCCGCAATGATGCGCTTGCGGCCCGTCTCATTCAGGCGCTCTCATCCGAAGGCTGGAACATCCCCAAGGATGCGATGGTGGCTGGTTTTGATGACGGAAAGATTGCACAGCTCCTTAATCCTCCGCTTACGACAATCTCGCAGCCTGTGCAGCTTTTGGCGGAGACGGCGGTTGCCTCGCTGCTGCAGCGCATACGCACGCCAAACCTCGCCCCGCGCTCAATACTCCTTGACGCGCCGTTGACCATTCGTGCATCAACTTCCATTCGATAGATCGACCGTTCGATCGTCAGAAGGTTTCGCAGTGCGGAAAATCGCCGACAAGCGGTTTCGCATAGTCGACATGAAGATACCATGAAGAACAGGCATCCGAGTCCGCCAGTAAGCATCCAAGAAAGCGCTGGAACCAATCGCAATTGTTTCCTACATCCACATTTGCGAGAAATGGAGCATGCACTTTTACAGAATCAAATTCTGGCAGGAACCGTCGGCAGCGGCCAGGCCGAGAAACTCAGTCCCATGTACGGCATGTTGCGCGAAAGCGACCTGAATGTCGAATCCGAGACGGTGCGGTTCGCCTGAAGGTCTATCACCGTCTCCCCGTCCGCCTCCTCGCCGATGAGACGCGCCGGACCCTCCGACCAGCGCTTCGCCCATTCATTGACGTCCATGCCCTCCTGCTCGACCATCACATGATACGTGACGGCAACAGCCACCTCGAGACCGATTATGCCGTTTGCGGTCCCGATGAACCCGCCCTTCTTTGACGAGGCCGGATGCGGAGCATGGTCTGTGGCGAACATGCCGAGCGTGCCATCTTTCACCGCGGCGCGGATCGCGGCACGGTCGGCGGCGTTTCCGAGCGGCGGCGCCATCTTCCAGTTCGCATCATTGTCCGGGATATCCTCGCAACTGAAGAGAATGTGATGCGGAGTCGCCTCGCCAGTCACGGGAAGCCCCTCCTTCTGCGCGGCACGTATCTGCTCAACGGTTCCGGCGCACGAGATATGCTGGATGTGAAGTGCGCACCCCGTGTCACGGCAAAGACCGATATCCCGGCGGACAGCCTCCGTCTCAGCCTCCGACGGCATGACCGGCAGATTGAAGCGTCGTGCAAGGGGGCAGTCACGGATCACACCACTCCCGAGAATCGACGGAACCACCGCATGCTGCATCACTGGTTTGCCCAGCACGGCGGCACGGCGCATGGCCTCGCGCATCAGATTCTCGTCGTTCACGAACGATCCGTCATCCGTAAAAGCGACGGCCCCCGCTTCGGCAAGACGTTCCAGATCCGCAATCTCGCGGCCGAGGCGCCCTTTCGATATGCAGGCGGAAGGCGCGATGCGAACGGGAAGTGACGTGTCCTCTATCTGTTCGCGAATCCACGCGACGCTGTCCCCGGCGGGAGTCGTGTTCGGCATGGTTGTGACGCACACGAAACCGCCAATCGCAGCGGCGGCGGCTCCGCTCGCCCGCGTTTCGGCCGCAGGCACACCGGGATCACGGAAGTGCACATGCACATCGCGGAATCCCTTGAACTTGAGGTAACGTTCTGACATGTCAGTATATCTTGTTTTCGCAACCATCAATCAGACGGCGAATGTTGGACTTGTGCTTCACAATCACAAATACCGCGATGAGCGCAACAACCACCTTGAGAGAGAGCGGACAGCCGCAGAACCACACCGCAATGCCCAAAGCAGCAGCAGCCAGACAGCTCCCGAGCGAAATGTAGTGCGACAACCACACGGTGACGGCAAACAGCGCAAGCGCACCAAGCGCCAGATACGGGATAAGGGCAACCATCATGCCAAATGCCGTGGCAACACCTTTGCCACCCTTGAACTTCATGAACACGGTAAGGGTATGACCGATCACACAGGCGAGGCCCACCGCAACCGGAAGATCAGCGCCGCACCCGGCGCATTTCGCCGCCGCAAGCGTCGGGAGAAAGCCCTTCAGAAAATCACACAGAAATGCCAGCAGACCCCATTTTTTGCCTACGGTGCGAAACACGTTTGTCGCACCAATGTTCTTGGATCCGACGGTGCGCACATCTACGCCACGCATCTTGCCGATGAGGAAGCCGAACGGAACCGCACCCGCAAAATACGCCGCCGCGAGCCATATCGCCCATTTCACATACTGCTCTTCCATCTTCAGAGACCTTTCTGACTCCATATTCGAGTTTGCCGGAGGATACGCCCCTCACACCAGGCAACACTGCAAAACGCCCGTAATTATACCACTTTTCGCCACACCCCAGAATCCCCGGCTTATTTTGCCGTCCTGCACCATCAAATGACTAGATCTTGGCCAGATCTGATAGATACATGGAACGAGGCTGCCGAAAGTTTACGCGCACTATTTGAGCAGAGAGCAGGGGCCGTTCACGCAGCCGCCGGGGCAGGCCATGACCTCAAGAAAGTTCCCTGGCAGCTTGCCTAGGTCATGAAGCTTCAGCACTCCAATGGTCTTGCGGTCTATGCCGTCGATCTGCCTGGCCTCAAGCTTGAAACCGGGAATTTCGGCCGTCGCAGCCTTCAGCACCGCCTCGGTGACTCCGCAGCTTTTGGCAAAATTGCGCGCCGATGCGTCCGCCGCACGTCTGCGTTCAAGCGGTTCACATCCGATGACGTCAATCTTGCGTCCGGCAAGAATCGCACCGAATTCCTCAAACGACAGGACAAAGTCAATTCCCTTCCGCCGCGCCTCGCACCGTTTTGCGATGCACGGCCCGACAAACACCGTCTTGGCATGCGGGCGTTCATCACGAACCATTTCGGCGGCATAGACCATGGGACTCTGCGTCGACGAAACACGTTCCACAAACTGCGGCAGGTGCTTTGCCACCAGATTCACGTACGCAGGGCAGCACGATGTGGTCATCAATGTGTTCGGATCACGGCTGATGCGCTCCATGAACTCGGCGGTCTCCTTCTTCGTCGTGACTTCGGCTCCAAGCGCGACCTCCATCACATCGGTGAATCCCGCCTTGAGCGCGGCCCCCATCAGCTGCTCGACAGTGCCGGGGAACTGTGCGGACACGGCAGGCGCAATCATCGCCACAAGCTCCTCTCCGCGGACCATTGCCGACAGTACGCCGAGAATCTGAGACCGCTCCATCACAGCTCCGAACGGACACGCATTGAAGCATTTTCCGCATGAGATGCAGCGCGAGAAATCTATCTCGGCCACGCCTGACGCATTCTTCCTGATCGCCCCGACCGGACAGGCCTCTTCGCACGGAACGGTGGTCTTTATGATCGCATGGTACGGACATGCATTGATGCACTTGCCGCACTTGATGCATTTCGTCTGGTCGATCACCGATCTGCCGCCGACAATCTCAATCGCCCCCTTCGGGCATGCCGTGGTGCACGGACGCGCAAAGCATCCCCGGCAGTTGGCGGTGGACACGACCGCCGACGCCGGGCATCCGCTGCACGCGGGGCCGCAGACGGTAAGCGGCTGGAGCTGAGGCTTGACCATTCCAGCATCCGGCGCACACGATTCCGCATCTCCGGTCACATCATCGAAATATTCCTTCAACGACTTCGACTCGTCTGTCTCGTCATCGGCGGAAACGCCGAGCAGCGCCATGAGACGGTATTTGATCACTGCACGGTCGTGATACACGCAACAGCGGCTTGACGCCCCGTTTTTGGGCCTGAGCTTTACCGGTATCCTGTCCAGTTCGGAACGGAGCGTGCCGTTGTCGAACGCGCGCACGATCCTTATCAGAAGCTCGCGGCGAATCAGCTGGGCGGCGTTCAGCATGGCGAACCTCCCTCTCCGGCAAGTTCGATTATCCTCGCCATCACCTTTTCGGGCGTGGCGGCGCACATGATCTCATCGCCGTTGAAGCGGACGTACGGAGCCTGCCCGATGTTCTCGCGCTCGCAAAGCTCAAGGCAAGGCCTTCCCGTTATCTCCACGCATCCGCGGATGTCCGGCGGAAGCCGAAGCTCGATGTCGACGAGCTCCGACGCGCCGAGCAGATAGCATGATGTTCCGCAGCAGATTTCCACTTTGACCTTGTCCATTGTCTGTTCCTTGTGACTCTCAGAAAAATTTCACCGACACTCTCTTGCGGTATTGGCGCCGAAGGATGTTCGCCAACCGGCGGATTGCCGTCCTGCGGATGTCGAGATCCTGCGGCATGCTTGGCTCCTGGTGCATTTCGTTCACCATCGTGCCAATCAGAAATTCAACCGCATCATGGGCGTCGAACATATCAAGGACCAGCTTTACCGGCCCCGGCTGACCTTCGGCGGAATGACCGTCGTCCAGCTCCTCGGTGACGCGAGTCAGCGTAAGAACGCCCTCCGTCACCTTCGCGACGCCCCTCAATGTCCCTGCGGGCGGCATCTTGCCCGCCTTTCGGATGTCATCCATCGATATCTCAATGCGCCGGCCCAGCTCACGTTCGAGTATGTTCGCGGTCGTACCGCCGCATACCAGGGTATGATCCTCGCCCAACGCCCGGGCAAGCGACGCGAACTCTGCGTCACGCTCCCTGTAGAACGGCGGCCCCGAAAGTACGCGCATCAGACGCGGCCTCCGGAGATAGCACACAAAACAGGTGATGTCGTCCATGCATCCGCCCGGAACTATGTCACGCGCACGTTCCGCGATCACACGCGCAAGCTCCTTCGCGGAAACGTCAGGATTGGCGCGGATCGCATCCTGCGCACATGCAAGCACACCGCGGCGGCGCCAGCCGAACGCCAGATCGCCGCCGGAGCCGAGCCCCGCCTGCGTGACACCGTCCGAACACAGGATTATCCGGTCGCCGGTCCTGACGTCGATGTCGGCTTCGCGCACCTCCCTGTCCGGCCAGTGTCTGGAGACGATCTTCCTTTCGCATACGCACTGCACCTCTTCGGTTCCGCGCAGATGGATGTAGGCGGGATTCCCCATCTCGATGATGCGCCCCAATTCGCCGAGGCGCCAGTCGAGCAGCGAGAACGTCGAATAGCTTATCTTCCTGACCGAACACATCGGAAGGGAGTCCATGATGATCTCCATCCCTTCCCTGATGTCCACCATCCCCGATTCCAGAAACCTGAGGGACATCACGCCCGTCATGTTCGCCATGACGTTTGCCTTCACTCCGCTGCCGAGCCCGTCACACACCGCCGCGAGCAGACGCGATCCGTCGTCGCGTTTCATTATCTGCACGTTGTCGCCGCAGGCGGCCTGGCCGTTCTTCGTGAACTGGCAGTATTCGGCCTCTATGAACGGTTCGTCAGTCATTGATCCCGTCCGAAGTCATCACGGTATTGCGGAGCCTAATCGGAGCGCCGGACGATTCGTACGTTCCTGCGATCTCATTGAGCATTATCTCGGTCTCTGCGATATGCTCGCCGAAAAGGCGCGCGACCTCCTGGACCGTGATTACGTTTTTCCTTATTACCTCGCGAGCCCGCTCCGAGACCTGCTCCCTCTTGAACTCGTTTGTCGTCACATCCTGCAGAACGGCGCCGACGAACTTGCCCTTCGCGATGGGGAACACGCTTACGTTCACAATTCGGTCGCCATAGTGCTGGCGGTATCTTGTGAGGTCCGTCTCGTTCCCCAGCACCGTCCGGAAAAGCGGCTCGAGCTGGGGAAGCGTCTTTGCGATGTGAAGCCCGCCGATTCCGCCGATCGTCTCGTATATCTCCGCGACTCCCGCAAGCTCCGCGAACCTCGCGTTCGCCTCCGTGACAAGCAGATTGTCGTCGACGATGACAACCGCCGCGGGTATGTATTTTATGAGGGCGTTTGAAGTTCTCTCGAAGTTGCGCCTCAGGTAGTTGTGGCACATCGCCTCCTCCGCCTTCTTCGAAAGAAGCGCTTTCGCGAAGTCTCGGCAGGAATCATATCCGCATGCGCCGCAGTTGAGTTCATCTTCAGGCTGGAACTTCCCGATCCTGTGCAAAGCCTCCTGAATCGCGATCTCGTCCGGAGGCTCCTCGTTGACCGGCTCGGGAGAAAACACCTCCGTACGGCATGCCGAACCCTCGCGCAGTCCGCTCGGCTTCAGTTTCGACGAAGCGTCCGTCGCAAAAAGCGTCGCAAGACCCGCCCCGCCCGCGCACATCGCCGGACCGTTCACACAGCCGCCGGGACACGCCAGACACTCCACGAATATCCTGTGACCCGGAGTGTCCGCCCCGTTTCCGCCCGCTCCACGGATGGTGTCGGGGTCGAATCCGTCCAACAGCCTGCGCAGACCATCTATCCCGGAAAGCGAAATGTATCTGATCGAATCCGAGCCGTTCCGCAAAGTGTCGTTCATTCCTCCTTCGATGGAATAGAAACGTCCTTCCTCCGCAGCCCCGAACACGAGTGATCCGTCTGGAATCTCATCGACAGAATCCAGGTTTATTCCATGCCGGAGGAGAAGCGCATCAAGATCGCGAAATGTAAGCGCGACATCAATGCCGCTTCCGTCACGGTCCGACTCGTTCTTCTTCGCCGCGCACGGACCGAAGAACACAATCTTGACGTCAGCGCCAAGCCGTTCGCGGAGAATCGACGAATGGACGCTGAGCGGCGATGGAACGGGCGATATGAAACGGGCATATCCGGGCTTGTATCTGCGGATGTAGTCCACGCACGCCGGACACGCGCTTGAGATCATGAGAGGGGAATTCCATCCGGGAAGGATCCGGGCGAGATTTCCGCTTACGGCCTCCGCTCCATGGGCGGTTTCGCTTACATGCCCGAATCCGCATCTGACGAGCGCCGCCGCAAGCCGGTTGATGGACACACCCTTGAAATATCCGGCGTAGCTCGGCGCGATCGACGCGCAAAGACTGTCGCCGGACGCAAGGAGAGATTCGATCCGGGGAAGATCGTTCCGGATTTTCTTCGCATGCGCCGGACAGACCTTCACGCACTCCCCGCATGCCACGCACGAATCCTGTATGACACTCGCCTTCGCGTTCACGATGCGGATTGCCTTCACGGGACAGTGCCTCACGCACTTGTAGCAGTCCTGGCATTCGTTCTCAATTGTGTATACGGCAGCGGACATTTGCGGGGAGTTGCGCAGGTTCATCTTACTCGTAGTCCACGACTGAAGCCCAGTGGAGGAGAAGCTCGTGGTTCTTCGCGCTCTGCTCCTTCGCACTTTCGGCGGCGGCTACGACCGGCAGCCATTTCTGGACGTCCGACACCTTCGCCTTCAGCGCTTCACATGCCAGCGTCATGTACTTTTCGGCGGCGGCAACGTGTCCGGAAAGCCAGAACAGGAGATACGTGCGCGCGACATCCGCGAGCGGATCGCCGAGTCTGACGTGGCTCCAGTCGATGACGCGCCAATCGCCCTTTGGAGTGATGATCACGTTCGTCGGGTTGAAGTCCCCGTGGCAGAGCGACTTTCCGCGGTGGAAGCTCTGAAGCTTCATGTGCAGGTCATAGCGCGTCTCCTTCGGAAGCGGAGAGGCGGAGATCTGCTTGTCGAGCTTGTCGGCCAGATTGCCCATCCTGTCCGAAGTCTTGGAGAATATCTCGCACTGTATTGAGACGAACTGCCTGAGATACTTCATGAGGTTCTTCCTGTCGGACGCCATCACGTCCGCAAGCGTCTTGCCCTCGATCCACTCGCGGCGTATGCACCAGTGGTCGCGGAGCTTGAGGACTTCAAGCACCTTGGCTACGGGCAGTCCCGTCTCGGCGGCGCGCGCCTCGTTCATCGCCTCGTTGAGAATCGCGCTCACCTTGTAGCTGGGACCGAATATCTTCAGGACGGTATCCTTGTCTTTCGTCACGACCTTGTCTGTGCGTTCAAGAAGGACCGCGTCTTTCCTGGCCGCAAGCTTCGGCGACGCTTTCGCGCCGGACGTATTCTTTGTCGTTTCAGCTTTCTTTTTCATTTTTCAATTCCTCACTGACAACTAATGACTGGGCTCTGACAACTGGCGCCTCACACCACCTCGTGCTTGCCGTAATAGGCGTTGAGATACATCTGTCTGATCTCGCTCATCAGCGGATAGCGAGGATTGGCGCCGGTGCACTGGTCGTCAAACGCCTGTTCCACCATTGCATCGAGACGGTCGAGGAAGTCCTTTTCGTCCGGAACGTAGTCGCGGATCGTGCGCTTGATCCCGACGCTGTCGAGGAGGCCGCGTATTTTCTTGATGAAGTTCTCGAACTTCTCGCCCTTCGACCTGCCCGTTACGCCGAGCGCATCTGCGATCTCGAGATAGCGCTCGAGCGTGTGGGGATATTCATACTGCGGGAACGTGCCCATCTTGCGCGGAACAGGATCCGCGTTGAAGCGGAGAACCTCCTCCATCATCAGCGCGTTGGCTATGCCGTGCGGGATGTGGTGGAACGCGCCGAGCTTGTGCGCCATCGAGTGCATCACTCCGAGGAACGCGTTCGCGAACGCCATGCCGGCCATCGTCGCGGCATTGGCCATCTTTTCGCGGGCTATCGGGTTCGGCACCTTCGATACCGCGGAGTTGTAGGCGGCGGGAAGGTTCTCGAAGATCATCTTCAGGCTACGGATCACGAGACCGTCCGTGTAGTCCGTGGCGAGCATCGAGGCGTAGGCCTCAAGGTTGTGCGAAACCGCATCTACGCCCGATGCGCTGGTGAGTCCGGGCGGAGCGGACATCATCATATCCGCATCCACGATCGCCATGTTCGGCATCAGCTCATAGTCGGCGAGCGGATATTTCACGCCCGTCGTCTCATCGGTTATGACGGCGAACGGAGTGACTTCCGAACCCGTGCCTGCGGATGTGGGTACGCAGATGAAATACGCCTTCTCGCCCATCTTCGGGAACGTGTACACGCGCTTGCGTATGTCCATGAAGCGCATGGCCATGTCCATGAAGTCGGCTTCGGGGTGTTCATAGAGCACCCACATGATCTTGGCCGCGTCCATCGCGGAGCCGCCGCCGACCGCGATGATCGCATCCGGCTTGAATCCCGCCATGAGCTTTGCGCCCTCCTTTGCGCAGGCGAGCGTCGGATCGGGCTCCACGTTCGAGAAGGTGGTGAACATGATGCCCTGCTCTTCGAGCGACTTCTCGATCGGCTTGGTGTAGCCGTTCTGGTAGAGGAAGGAGTCCGTGACGATGAACACCTTCTTGCGTCCGAGCTCGCCGCCGAGTTCCTTGAGGGCCACGGCGAGGCAGCCCTTCTTCTGGTACACTTTTCCGGGAGCGCGGAACCACAACATGTTCTCGCGTCTCATCGCAACCGTCTTGATGTTCATAAGCTGTTTGATTCCAACGTTTTCACTGATCGAATTGCCGCCCCAACTGCCGCAGCCGAGCGTGAGCGACGGGGTGAGCATGAAGTTGTAGATGTCGCCGATGCCACCATGCGAACTTGGCGTGTTCACGAGGATGCGGCACGTCTTCATGCGGGCCTGGAACTCGGCGATCACGTCCTGCGCAAGAATTTCGTCTGCATAGATGCTGCTCGTGTGGCCGTATCCTCCGTCCGCGACAAGGCGTTCGGCCTTTGCGAACGCGTCCTGGATGTCTTTGGCGCGGTACATTGCGAGAACGGGCGAAAGCTTTTCGTGGGCGAACTCTTCGGACGGCTCCACGCTCTTGACCTCGCCGATGAGAATCTTGGTGTCGGTGGGCACGTCAAATCCCGCAAGCTTCGCAATTGTTTCCGGTTTCTGTCCGACGATCTTGGCGTTCAGGGCGCCGTTGATGAGGATTGTCTTGCGCGTCTTGGCGAGTTCCGAATCGTTCAGGAAGTGGCACCCCATCCGCAAGAAGAGGGCACGGACCTCGTCATACACCGAATCCAGCACGACAACACTCTGTTCCGAGGCGCAGATCATGCCGTTGTCGAACGTCTTCGAGTGGATGATCGAACTCACCGCCATCGTGAGGTTTGCCGTCTCGTCGATGATCGCCGGGGTGTTGCCTGCGCCGACGCCGATTGCGGGCTTGCCGGAGCTGTATGCCGCCTTGACCATTCCGGGTCCTCCGGTCGCGAGGATGAGATCGGCCTCCTTCATGAGAAGGTTCGTCTTTGGAAGGCTGGGCGCCTCGACCCATGCGATGATCTCTTCGGGCGCGCCGGCCTTCACCGCCGCCTCAAGAACGGTTTTTGCCGCCGCTATCGTCGAATTCTTGGCGCGGGGATGAGGGCTGATGATCACGCCGTTGCGCGTCTTGAGCGAGATGAGGGTCTTGAAGATCGCCGTCGATGTCGGGTTTGTGGTGGGGATCACCGCCGCTATCACGCCGACCGGCTCTGCGATCCTGCGAATGCCCATTGCGGCGTTCTCTTCAACCGTGCCGCACGTCTTCTCATTCTTGTAGACGTTGTAGATGTATTCGGCGGCGTAGTTGTTCTTGATTACCTTGTCCTCCACAACGCCCATGCCGGTCTCCGCGACTGCCATCTTTGCGAGAGGGATGCGCTGTGCGTTCGCCGCAAGTGCCGCGGCCTTGAATATCTCGTCCACCTGCTCCTGGGAATAGGATGCGAACTTGCGCTGCGCCGCCCTGACGCGGGCAATGAGGTTCTCCAGTTCCTTTATTCCATCATCCGGTGTTGCGGCCGGTACCGCTTCATTCGCGCTCATTTGCTTCTCCTTGGTGTTAGCCAGCCTTCATGGACCTGGCTTGTTGAAAAAGATGGCGCGTATTATAGATTAATACATATCGATTGTCAAGTATCGATTTCATATAATCGTATGATGCAATGAATATCGAAAGTCCGCCACCGACGTAATGGCTGCGGAGAGATGACCATTGACGAAGAGGCCCGATCTGCAGCAGCATTCAGGTTCGGGGCGCATCTTCTCGCATCACTGCAAAAGAAGGGCCGAAAACGGCCCTCCCTATGCACAATGCGATGCGAATTTGCATCATATCCAGATCACTTCACCGCATAACGGGTGGCTTTGCCCAGATTTTTCCAAAGCTCCGCAGAATCCTTTGAACCCTTGACAAGTGCAAGATTCTCGTTCTTGTTGAACGATTCGCACAAATTCGACACAAGTCTCAGATAGAATGCACTCACCGCAACCGGAATCACGCTGAATACAACCACATTGACTTCAGAACCATCATTGTCCCACTTGATTCCCTTCTCGGAGATGCCGAGAGCCAACGTAAGACCGCCGCCCTCAACACCCCGCACATGCGGGAACGCCAACCCCTTGCCCATAGCCGTGGAAAGGACCTGTTCGCGCTCCATCGCCGCCTTTACCAATGCTTCTGGATTGGACACAAACTTGTTGTCGGACATCGCTTTCGCCAGTTCGGCAATGGCTTCCTCAGGGGTTGTGGCGGAAAGATTGGATATCATCAGCTCAGCGGCCGAAAAACGGCCGATGCCTGTCTTGCGGGGTGCGCCCGGAGCCGGTTTGCCGCCAATGTACCTTGGGGCATCCTCCTCCGCATCAAACAGCATACGACCGCAGGACGAACACGTCTGGATAGTCTTGGCCATGCGCACCTGCTGTACCTGGGAGATCGGAAGGCGCATCCCGCAGACTGCGCAGCAGCCATCAGACATCGGAGACATCACGATATGATCCTTTTTGTACAGACGATCATACAGCGCCTTTGGCTGCGGATCAAGTTGAGAAGAAAGCGTGTCAATCGAATCGGAGAGCGTATCGGTATGGGATCCGTCACCCGTCTGATGATGCTCATCGCGAGTGAGCACAAGTTCCTGAAGCTGGTTTAGCAGATTTATTTGATTCTTCATTGTTTTTTGCCTTTATTTGAAATCCTTCAATCAGCGGCGCCCTGCATATAGGAATCCGCCAAGGTTCCGGCCATCTTCACGAATGTGGAGCGTGCGGCAAAGAAACCCTCAGAGAAACGCCCTGTCTGAACGAGTCCGACCGCCGCAAGCACCCCTACAACAACAACGCTCTTCATCAGGCCTATCAATGCACCTGCAATAGCGTTCATCGGCTGGGGGACCAAAAAAGACACGAATCTCGCCACCACACGCCTAATCAATCCGAATACCACAAGCATGACGACAAAATCCGATATCCCGGCAACAGCATTCTGCGCCGTCTCTCCAGAAACCCAATTGCCATCCACTACAAAGCCCCTTATCGGAGAGAACAGGAAATATCCGGTGACAAGGGCCGCCGTCATACCTACAAGCGACCCAAGCTGTCCAGAGAACCCCCTGAAAAGCCCAACCACCATAAAGAAGGCGGCCACAGCGAAAATGATCCAGTCTATAATCGTAAGATCCACTTACAGCTCTTTCAGATATGCCTCATACAGTTTTGCGACCGAGATCTTTCCAAGACGACGGAGCGTCTGGACGTACAGCATCAACGTCGTCTTGTCTTCTGGGTCATGAGCCAATGCCTGGCTCAGGAACTTCTCTGCCCTGATCGGACGCCGCCGATCCAATGCAAATCGTGCCGCCGTACGATATGTCAACTGCGAATTGGGGCGCTGATCAATCGCATCCTGAAACGCAGACAGCACACGGGCGATATCGGCATCCGATTTCGCAGACGCGCTTTTCGACCTCGCGAAATTCCATGCCGCCGCATACGAAAGGGGGTCCTTGCCATATGCCTCTGAAAACTTCGCGGCGGCTCTTCTCGGATCTTTCTTGGTCAGAGACTCACCTTCCGACACCAATTTCGCCGCCGCACCGGGATCGCGCCCTGCGGCACCTGGTTTCCCGGCAGCCTTTGCACGAAGCGACTCTCTTACCGTGGGGATTATCTCATGTGTGATCGTTTTGGCCCGGACAGGATCGGTCATGAGCCTGCTCGCCATCTGGAACTGCTCCAATGCTGCATCCTCAAACCGGAATGTATCGCGCGAAAGGTACCCAAGATGATACCATGCCGCCGCATTGCGACGGTCTAGCCTGACGGCCCTCCACAGCGACACCCTTGCACGCTCGAACATGTCTGCGGTAAGTTCCAGCACTGCCTGGGAGACCATCGCCTTGGATCGTATCCCTTTCGGAAGCTGCTTTGCCGAAGAAACATCTGAGAACGCACATTTGGCGCCTGCATAGTCCTTTGCAAGGTATGCGATATTTCCGTCAAGAAGTCGCGCCTCGGCCGAAGTAGGATCTATCGCTATGGCAGACTCAATCGCTACCCTCGCGGCGGCAATTTCACCCAGATCCATGTTGACAAGAGCCAATTTGACACGTGCCATGAAATTTGTGGGATTCTTCTCCGCCGCTGCTTTGAAGCAAAGCGCGGCAGCCTGCAGATCACGCGCAGCATAGGCAACCTCGCCTCTCTCATAATCCGCAACGCCGTAATCTGGACTGCATCCTGACAGAACAGCAATTACGAGTGCAACAAGTATGCTATTTATCATAGTGCGTGGATTATATCATAATTCAAAGGCAAGACACAACGCCACGACACGGTGCAGTTTGCCATAATAACGGACGGTAGAGTGCGGAAGTAAATGCACCTGATCTGGTTCATTTACTCATGCGAACTGTATGGAATACCAGAGGATTGTACTTGTCTGACATATATCTCTTTTCTGATAACTTCCCTAGGGAAGTAAGGTGCGTTTAGTCGCGC
>JAZOAC010000088.1:0-5531 GCA_045595285.1 Kiritimatiellia bacterium
TCCTCGCACAAGTGCGATCGAGAACGTGGAGCTGCCGGACATCTATCTCGGACGGCTCTCCCATGCCAGACGCCGCAGAAGGGCGCTGGAACTGCTGAAGCGCGTTGGCCTTGGCGGACGCGGCACCCACACGCCTGCGGAGCTGTCAGGCGGACAGCAGCAGCGCGTAGCGATCGCACGCGCTCTAATGAACGAGCCGCCGGTGCTTTTCGCCGACGAGCCCACCGGCAACCTCGACACGAAATCGTCCATTGAGATCATGAACCTCTTCACGGAGCTTTCACGCGAAGGCATCACGATCGTGATGGTCACCCACGAAGACGACATCGCCGCATACGCCAACCGCCATCTTGTGATGCGCGACGGCAGGCTTATCAAGGACGACAAGACCACATGAATCTGATGATGATATTCAAGGTGGCTCTTTTGGCCATTGCGCGCAACAAGACGCGTTCGCTCCTGACGTGCCTCGGCATAATCGTCGGCATTGCGGCTGTCATCGCGGTGCTGGCGATAGGCAAGGGCGCATCGACGATGATGGTCAAGGAGATATCGTCGATGGGCAACAATCTCGTGATGGTGTTCCCGGAACGCCGCAGCAGGGATGCGGTGTCTGTAGGCATGGGACAGGGGCAGACCATGACGGCAGGTGACGCCCAGGCTGTCAAGCGCGAGCTTTCGCATCTCGTTTCCGCAGTCTCCCCGACGGTGAACGTCACGTGCCAGATAATATACCAGGGGAAGAACTGGCAGAGCCGCATAAGCGGCGTATCCACCGACATGCCAAGCATCCGCAACTGGAACATCGGGGAGGGCCGTTTCTTCTCCGAGGACGAGGAACGTGGGTATCAGCGCGTGTGCGTAATCGGCACCACGGTGAAGAACAACCTGTTCGGGGACGAGGATCCGATCGGTCGGACGCTGCGCCTGCGCGACATGCCGTTCAAGGTCGTCGGCGTGCTGGAGTCCAAGGGCGCGAACGGCTGGGGGCAAGACCAGGACGATACCGTGATGGCTCCGTACACGACCGTGGGCCGCGTGCTGCAGCGCTCCACGTTCAAGTCCATAAACATGATGAACCTTTCGCTATACTCGATGGACGACCTTGCCGAGGCGAAGCGCGAGATAACGGCGCTTCTCAGGCAGCGTCACCGCCTTGCGGACTATCAGGACGACGATTTCGAGACGCGCGACACGACGGAGATCATGAACACGATCGGTTCGGTGTCCAGTCTGATGACGATTCTCCTGACCGCCGTCGCGGCGATATCTCTCCTTGTGGGCGGAATCGGCATCATGAACATCATGCTCGTGTCGGTTACGGAGCGAATCAAGGAGATAGGCCTGCGCATGGCAATCGGCGCAACGCCTGTGAACATCCTCGGGCAGTTCATCCTTGAGGCGATAGTCCTTTCGACGGTGGGCGGTGCGATCGGCGTGGCCGTCGGCGTGGGTGGAGCGAAACTGATCGGAGAGCTCCAGAACTGGCCAATCCTCATAGAGTGGAGCAGCGCGCTCGGCGCATTCCTGTTCTCGTCCTTTGTGGGGTTGTTCTTCGGGTTCTATCCCGCATACCGTGCATCGAAACTCAATCCGATAGACTGTCTGCGATACGAGTGACAAGACATGTTGAAGGGAATGTCCATGTTGAAGGGTGCCTGTCTGCTTTCAGTCCTGCTTTGGCTGAACACGGGCGCTGCCTACATTAACATCGGTCCGTTCTTCGAGCATGACAAGGACAGGAATTTCACGGCGGTGCGTCCGTTCTGGTCGTCCACTCCTGAGACGGAGGATTTTTTGTGGCCGCTTGGAACGTGGCACACGAATGATGATAAGTTCTGGTACCGGTTCCTGTTTCTGATGTATGGGCATGAAAACAGCTTCAATCTCTTCCCCCTGTGGTTCTCCGAGACCGACCGCAAGACGGACGAGTTTCATTGGGCGCTTTTCCCGATCTACGGTTCCCATCCTCATATGCTCTTCATGGACGATATACATTTCGCCTTGTGGCCGATCTATATGGACTATTCCGTGAAGGATGTGAGGTCTCATGCACTTCTTTGGCCGATATTCTCATGGAAGGATGAGCCTCGCGAAGCCGTGGGCATATGGCCTCTGTTCGGCTGGTCGCGTCTCAGAGAGTCGACACACAGATATGCTCTCTGGCCAATCCTTACATGGGCCGAGCATTACGAGGATCGCGATACCTCCGGTGCAGGCAAAAGCGGCATGATATGGCCGATCTTCGGTTTTGTGGAGCGAGAGCGCGAACGCCAGATACTGGCTCTGCCGCCGTTCTTCTCCTGGGCGCGCACACCTGAGACGTGGCGTCTGCGCTGCCCGTGGCCATTGGTAGACATTGAACTTGGTCCGAAGCGCGACAGATGGAGCGTTTGGCCGATGGTCGAGCGTAGCGTCCAGAAACGCTATGCGGACGGTAGTGCGGATGACGTCATATGGCGCTTTGGCTGGCAGTTGGTTGAAAAGACGAATTCGCGGCTGAACATATTTCCTTTCTTCACCAGGGAGAAGGATTTCGTCCGTGTGTGGCCGTTCTGGAGCAGACGTACGGCAAGTGACGGCAGGGAAAGCATCAAGGTGCTAGACTTGATTCCTATACGCAATGCGGACGGATTCGCCCGCAACTGGGAACCTTTCTGGACCCTGTATTCGTCCGAGGATATGCCGGATGGCCGCGTGCGCCGCAAGTTCCTCTTCAACATTTTCTGGTGGACTTCCAACCGTTCTGGGAAAACCGTGTTTTCAGGCGGACGATGAAATGATCGGGTGGCATTGGTGGGTTTGAGATATGCGGCGACCCCCATTCCCCTTTCCGTGTCCAGAGTCGCGGATTTTTCCTGTTGAAAAAAAAAAAGAAATTGCTATCATTAGGGCACTTTTTTTTTTAGGAGAGACGGCAACATGAAGTTAGTGAGTTTTGAAACATGTCTTGGATTAAGTCGTGTGCTCGGCGGAGCATTGGCGTCTGTGCTGACGGGAGCATTGCCGTGTTCGGCGGCGGACATTGATTCGGTGCTGGTGCGTCAGCAGTGGCCGTGGTCGACGGATGTCAAGGTCGAGTACAGGCTTTCGAACGTGACCGCGCCCGTGAACATCAATGTCGAGTGCTTCAACGACGGCAAGGCTCTGCCCGTGGAGAATATCGACGGCGCGATCATCGGGCGCACGTACGGACTGTCCAAGGCCGACGAGGGCATAGGCTTCTTCTACATCGACCCTGTGAAGGCTTTTGGCAAGACGCAGGTATCGCTTGCGAATTTCACGGTCAAGCTGACGCTTTCCGCTACGGACGAACTTGATACGCAGCCGATCTATAGGATCATCGACCTTCAGACGAAGGAGGTGAAGGATCTTTCCCGTGCAGACTTCTACAACGATCGGGGCAGGGTGTACGGCGGCTGGGAGACTAACTTCGCCGCCATCGGCTACAGTCCGTCGAAAGGTGAGGAGTATCCCTATACGACATCGCTTGAAGACGTGTTCATCTGGACCGGTGTCACGAACAATATCGAATACAAGACGACCAAACTCGTCATGCGCCGCATCCCTGCGAAGAACAAGACGTTCTTGATGGGCGGCGCGAATGACTACGCTAAAACCGCCTCGGACGATTATTTGCTTGCGGTTTCGTTTACCAACGATTATTGGCTTGCGGTTTTCGAAACCACTTGCAAGCAGGCTCAACTGCTTCAGGGATTTGTTGAGGCCGCCGCTTCATTCACAGATGAGAAAGCGGTGATGCCTGCTGACAAAATTGCGAAAATCGATGCAACGGTGGGAACTTCCTATCTAAATATCCGCGGTGTTCCGTCGGATTGGGAAGATTGGCCGGAAAATGTCTATGCTGTAGCTCCTAACAGTGCGCTCGGTCGTATCCGCAACGCATTCCCTGGACTTAATTTTGACGTCCCTACCGAAGCGCAGTGGGAGTATGCCTGCCGCGCTGGTACGGAGACGATGTATTATAGTGGCGTAAATCCAGAAAATTCCCAAAACGATCATATTGCCGAAATTTCTGAACTTGGCTGGCACTCAGGTAACAGTGGGAGTAGTTTGTACGCCGTCGGGCTTCTGAAGCCCAATGCCTTCGGGCTTTACGATATGCTCGGCAATGTCGGCGAATTGACGCGAGATCTTCACAATCCTTCAACGCCGGTTTATGCAAGTGACAACACTGTGTCCGGTCCTGCGTATCCTACAGATTCCGTGGAGCCGTCTGGATGGATGGACAAGGAGGCGGTGCTATCTGTCGATGAAGGTTGTTGGACGCTTTTCCGCGGCGAAAATGCCTATCGCGATTACAGACGGGTTAAGGCGGCTTGTCGGAGGGGCTTTTATCAAAAGGTCGATGGTAGGTACGGATCATATTTTGGGGTGCGTCTGTTTTTGCCGGTGGAGCAGAATTAATGAAAGGATGAGACGGGAAATGAGAAGGCGTGAGTTTTTCGGAATGGGGGCGCTTGCCGGAGCGGGGCTTCTCACAGGCGGCGCAAAGGCGGCAAAGAGCGGCGGGGGCTCCGCGTCCGGGCAGGTGAAGTTCTGCGTATTTGCTGATATCCACTACAAACCGGGCCCTTGGGGCTTCCCGAACTCCACAAAGGAATGGCTCGGGCAGATTCTTGACCGCGCGAAGCGCGAGAAGTGTGATTTCGTCATCCACTGCGGCGACATGTGCCACAATCCGCCAGAAGTGAAGGACTACATCGACTACTACAACGATTTCGAACTCCCCACATACCATACGCTTGGCAACCACGAGACGGACGGATGTTCATACGAGGATGTGCTGAAAACGTTCCGTATCGAGAAGGGGAATTACTTCTTCGACCGCAACGGTTTTAGGTTCATTGTCGTGGACACAAACTACTTCTACCGCAAGAGCATCAAGGGATTTGTGCATTTCGGCAAGGGGGTCAAGCAGGACGGCGATCAGTGGGGGCGCATCCCGGACGAGCAGTACGAATGGCTCGAGCGCACCATCGATGAGTCGCCTTATCCGTGCGTCACGTTCTCCCATCTCAGTTTCGAACGCGCTGTCGGCAAAGCACGCATAAAAGAGATATTTGCAAAAGCAAATGCCAAGAATCCGGGCAAGGTGCGCATGGCGATCAATGGACACTACCATTGCGACTACTTGCGCCTTCTGGATAATGTGCTGTACTTTGACGTCAATTCGGCCAGCTACCAGTGGATCGGCTCGAAACGTGCGCACAAATTCTATCCGGCCGAATATTTCAAGAAGGTCGGACAGGGCGGCAATGTGCGGAAGGTGCCATGGATCGCGTATGACGATCCGCTTTGCGCGATCGTCACGATGACGGCGGACGGCGGCGTAAGGATTGACGGAACTGAATCGTCCTTTGCGTGCGGCGTCACGCCCAAGAAGGTGAAGATGGAGGTTGACTACCATTCCCGCGCCACAACCGCGCGCATACAGTCCGCAAATGTGAAACTCATCTACGGATAAAGCAATGAAAAAACACATAACAGCTCTTGCGGCGGCGGCATTC
>JAZOAC010000089.1:0-10415 GCA_045595285.1 Kiritimatiellia bacterium
GGATGGACTGTCGTTGACGACGAGTCCGAAGGCGTTAGATTCGGCAGAGGTTGGATCGAGTGCCTGAACCAGAACGGAGATCAGATCGGACAGTTTTCGCACAGACCGCAATCTGGCGCGGAACCTGCCGTCTATCCGCTGCCTGTTCCCGCGAAGGGAAGATACACGCTCATGTGCAATGTGCCGTATAGTTGGAGTGCCAAGCGAGGGTCGTCTACGGCGTTCGTACTGGAGAGTGATGGCCGCAAGAAGGGGTTCTCTTTCGACCAGGCTGCGGGAACGGGATTCTGGCGCAAGATTGGTGAATTCGAAATTGCGCCAGGTGCGACATTGACGATCATCCCGTCGAAATCGAAGGGTTTCGTTTCTGCAGACGGGTTTGCAGCGGTTCCTCTTTGACTTGCCAGATCGTTTCTCGCATACGGAGGTCGAGTCATGCGTTGGCGGCAGTTTCATCTTCCATGGTCAGGAGACAGCCATTTCGTGGCGAATTTTCACATCGTGCAGTTTCGATAAGACATAAAGGAGTACCGATAGTGTGAACATGACAAGGCGTAATTTCTTCATCGGCGGCGCGGCGTTTGCGTCGCTGGGCGCGTTCGCGGGCAACCGCTTCATGCTTGCGGCGGCGGGTTTCAAGGCGGGTGACAGGCCGCGACTCAAGTTCGGTGTCCTCTCGGACATCCATGTGTTGCGCGTCGGTGCGGGCGAGGCGATGTTTAGCTGGGGAAACAACTTAACGTTCAAGCATGCGCTCGAATGGTTCAGGAGTCAGGATGTCGATGCGGTAGTCATAGCGGGCGACATGGCGGACAAGGGGATGGATGAAAACCTGCTGGCCGTAGCCGATGCATGGTATTCGGTGTTCCCTGACGACAAGTATCCAGACGGACGTTCCGTTGAAAAGGTGTTTGTCACTGGCAATCACGACTGGAGTGGCTATGCTTACGGCGGCGCGGCGGAAAAGAAGTACCCCGACGAGGTGGAGCGCGCAAAGCACATTCTCCAAAAGGACATGGCTGGATGGTGGAAAAACGCATTCTGCGAGCCTTATGCTCCAATCTACTCGAAGAAAATCAAAGGCTATACATTCATCGGGACGCATTGGGATATGGGTGGTGCCGGCGCGGAATCGGGCAAGAAGGTCTATGCCTATGGGCGCATTCAGGACTATATGGAACAGATGAAAAATATGATTGATCCTGCGTTGCCATTCTTCTATGTGCAGCATCCACACTTGAAGGACACGTGCTACGGTTCATGGGCATGGGGACATGACAATGGTGTGGTCACGAATACGCTCTCGTCTTACTCGAATGCAATTGCGTTCTCGGGGCATTCGCACTATTCACTGACGGACGAGCGTTCAATTTGGCAGGGTGCGTTTACATCTGTCGGCACGGGCTCTCTGAGCTACACTATTATATCGAATCATGAGCGTAGCCCTCAGGGTTTTGAGAACACCGGTGCATCAGATTGGGTGGCAGACGCCCGCAAATTGATGAAGAAGATGCATACGGGCGATTGCCGACAGGGGATGATTTGGAGCGTCTATGATGATTGCATCACAGTGAAGCGGCGCGAGTTTCTGTCCGACCTTGAATTGGGCGACGATTGGGTGCTGCCGCTGCCGGCGGCCGAGTCACGCCCGTTCGCATTCGCCGAACATGCGAAGCGCCTTCGTGCGCCGGAATTTCCTGAGGAAGCAAAGTTGGCCGTGACTGCGGTAAACGTGAAGAACCGTGGCGGCAAATCGAAGGACGGAAAGGAGGTCATTCCGGCGGAAACCGTGTCGGGGTGCAAAGTCATGGCACCGCCTGTATTGGCAGACGACAAGGCGCGGCTTTTCTCGCTTGAGTTCACGGCGGAGACGTTGGACGGCAAGAAGCGGACGAGGCATGTAATTGCCGAGGGTTTCAACCATTCATTGGCTCACAAGAAGGCGAAGTCGCGGCAGGTGTGCTACTTCCGCAAGGATGATCTTGGTAAAGGCAGCGTGCGCTTCACGGTTACGCCGCTGAACTGCTTCGGTGCGCGCGGAAAACCGCTGACAACAACATTCAAGGTGTGAGAGATGCGATGATTCGCGGCGCGGGAGTTTCAGTCGGATTCAGCCGCAGTCGCGGCGGGCGGAGCGGGAATTCCCCGCTACCAGTTCGCGGGCTTGTGGATGGTGCCTGGTGCGTCAGTAAGGATTACCGGCAGTTGGCTTGCGGCGAGGTCGGACGTGCGGATGCGCTTGTAGAACGATGCCGCGCTTCGAAGAACCTTGCTTGCAGTCCACCTTCTGCGGGTTGATGACGCCGACGGTCTTGGAAAAGTCGTTGCGAACCATCTCCACAGGGGCTTTCAGGTCGGAATCGCCAGAAATGAGAACGGCGCAGTCGTATTTACTTTGTCTTGTCACCGCAACCGTCTTCCCAAAATCCCTAAAACACGACAGCGGGGATTTATGGTATAATTCGAATGTTTTTATTGGAGGTGTGTATGAGCATAACGATTGATATGCCGCCTGTCATGGAGCGGAAAGTCCGCAACTATGTTGCCGTCAAGGGAACCACTATTGAGCGGATGGTGTTTCGCTTTCTTGAAAACGAGGTGGTCCATCGGCAAAAGACGGAGGCGCAATGTCGCGTTCGAAGATTCCGGGATCTTGTTGCAAGACAGACGCGGCTTGAGGGCAAACCATATGTCTTCCACAGGCAGGATGCGTATGAAGGGGAACTTGGCTGATGCTATTCCTTGATACGAACATTCTTGTGTATGCCATTGACTTGCGTGACGCCCGCAAGCAGTCCATTGCTGCAGAAATAGTCGAGCGTGCAATCGCTCATGACTCTGAATGTGCCATATCAGTCCAGACGCTGTCGGAGTTTGCAAATGTTGCGTTGGCAAAGTTGAAAAAGCCGATAGATGAAGTGCGTGCATTTGTCGAGGCGTACAGAGACATTGAAACGGTTGTCCCCGATGGTCTTGTGGTAGATCGCGCACTTGTCATCAAGCGGCAATGCAATATTCAGTTTTATGATGCAATGATGCTTGCAGCAGCCGAACGAGCAGGTGCTGATACGTTCCTGTCGGAAGACCTTGCCGATGGCGAAACGTATTGCGGTATCAAGGTTTCCAATCCCTTTAAGTAGCCCTATGACAACCACTCTCCACCATATACGCAACGTTGTCCGTAAAGCGCACCTTCGTATGGGTAGCGGCACTCCCGTTGCTCCTGTATGTGTAGATGGCATGAGCAACGCAATGGCTATAGCTGCGCGAAATTGCCAGATTTTGCAGGGGGGGGGGGTAATTATCGCCTAACCCCAGCCGATAACTTTTATTCCCATAATGCGGCGCACGCGACCTTGTCCGGTCGTGTGCGCCGTTCGTGTTTTTCTCGACGCAATGTTTTTAGACACAAAATTGACAGAATTTGCAGAATTAAGAGCAAGAAGGATAATTCTGTCAATTCTGTAAATACTGTGTCTAATCTTCCCTCTTCCCTCACAAACAGAAAGGACAACGGCAAGATGAAAAAACTGCTCATGATGATCGGCGCGGCAATTACGACAGGCGCAAGTTTTCCGTCGTTCGCAGATACGAGCGCGACGTATTCGCAAGGCGCGGAATCCCTTGCCGACGGCAAGATTCTGCTCGAGTATTCGGGTGCGTCGATATCCAAACTGACGATGACGCCGGGCGTGGGCGAAAAACTTGTCATGGGAGGCGACTCACTTCCATTTGCCGCGGGCGCGCGTGTCGTGCTCGGACGAAACGGCGAAAGCGTAGTTTCCAATACGTTCACGACTGCCGGAAAGCTCAATTTCGAAGGGGACGAATCGCAGCTGACATGGACGACAAGCAATCGCGGGCTCAAGAAAAACAGCTACGAGACGCTGTTCAAGAACGTCGATCTTGCGACGATAACGCCGATTGACGCAACGCCTGTCTCCTTTCTCGCGTACGGCAAGGACGCCCGCAAGGTCTGCCATGTGAACAGGGGTGTCGATGGCGACGGCTATTCCTATCTGCGGTTTGAATACCAGACGCTGGCGAAATCCAGCTCTGCCGTTAGGGGCATCTATGTGGAACTCCGGCAAAACGGCGCCAATGTGGAAGGCAGGGTGATCAAGGCCGCGACCGGCACGATTCTCTCCGTGTCGAACTTCGGAAGCAGCCTCTTCTACGATGTCGATACGTCGCTTTTCGCCGACACATTCAACTTCAACTATTCAAACATCTATGCCGCCGACACGACATCAAGCGGCTTTGGCATCAGTTCTCTGACGGTTGGCCCGGACGGTGGAAGCCGCCTGACGCTGCCCGTTGCGGCGAATTTGACGTTGTCCAAGTCGTTTGCGGGCGGCGGAGTCACGCTTGCGTTCGCCGCTGCGGCCGCAAACGTCACCGTCACTGCATCGGCGGCCAACGAAATGACGAACACGGCGTATGTCGTGAAAGGCGACCAGGATCATAAAATGACTTTCGTCGTCAATGCCACCGGAGTGCTTCCGTCTGGAACCACGGATGTCTACGGCGACGGCACCGTGCTTCGCATAAGCGGTGGAAGCGCTTCGTCATCAACGGGCATATTGGACGGCAAGTCGGTCGTCACAATGCACGACGGCAGCGTTCTTGAATCGAGAAAAGGCTGGCCGTTCCATCCGACAGCCCAGACGCTCGTTCTCGATGCCGCGACGCTTTCCCTCAATTTGAGCAGCAAGTATGTCAACAATCTGACGCTTGCGAACGGCTCCGGCGTTTCGGCGTCCGAAAACAATGCCGGCTCCAACGTGGGGTATAAAGGAAATGCCTTGTGGAACGTGACGGGTACGGGCGTTTCGACGTGTGATGTTTCGCTGACCATGCTTTCGAACGGCAATACCGTGAAGACGACAACCTTTGACGTCGAAGATACGGTCGCGGGAGATGGCGTGGACTTCATCGCGAGCGGCGACATTCTCATTCCGGCCGGCAACCATAAAAAAGCGGTATTCGTCAAATCCGGCGAGGGGACGATGCGTATCGACGGAAACTTCCTTCCCACGAACGAGACGGCGCAGGTCAAGGCGGGAACGCTGCTGCTCAACAAGAGCGGCGCGACGACGACGCAGGTGAATTTCTCGCTCCAGGGGGGAACGCTTGCGCTCGGGGACGGAAGATCGAACACCATCGGCAGCGTGACGCTTTCTGAGTCGTCGGGGATTTCCGTCGGGGATGGCGCGACGCTGACGATTTCGAGTCTGACAGTGCCGGACGGCGCGACGCTTGCGATCAACGGCGATGTAATCAATCATGTCAAGGTCGAGACCGCGCTTGACGCCGCGACGCTTTCGCGCATTCTCGTCAACGGGAAGGCGGCCTATCAATCCGGAAGCGGCTATTTCATCAAAAGAGGTCTGATCATCAGTATCCACTGAAAGAAGGTTTTCCGGCGATGATCTGCAGATTGCTTTGTGCATTCGTTGTTCTTGCAACCGCGATTTCCGCGTCGGGCGGGCATACGCTGAGTCTGATGAGTTACAACGTGCGCCACTGTTCAGGGGTGGACGACCGCATAGACTGCGCCAGGACGGCGGAGGCGATCATGAAGGAGAATCCGGATTTTGCCGGGCTTCAAGAAGTTGACGTGAAGACGTCCCGCAGCGGGAAGGTCGACCAGTCTTCGGAACTGTCGCGGCTCACAGGGATGCACGCGACGTTCGCGAAAGCCATCGACTACAAAGGCGGCGAATACGGTGTGGCGGTGCTGTCGCGGGACACGCCGCTTTCCGTCGTCCGCAAGCCGCTGCCCGGCCCGGAGCCGCGGGTTTTGCTCCTTTGCGAGTTCACGGACTGCTGGTTCGGGACTACGCATCTGGACAGCGGCGTCTGCAAAGGCGACACGGAACCTGCGCACATCCTGTCCGTCCCGATCATAAGCAACGCCGTCGTCCAATGCGCGTCCGGCGGCAAGCCTGTGTTCCTGACGGGAGACTGGAACGCCGTGCCGAAATCAAGGCTCGTCGGGAAGATGCGCACGTTCCTCCGGATCTTGAGCGACACGACAACACCGACTACAAGCGATGAAAGGCGGACTATTGACTATATCACAGTCGATTCCGCCCATTCAGGCCGTGTAAAGGTGAAAAAGTCGCGCATCGTCCCAGACAGGGAAACATCGGACCACAAGTCAGTGGCGGTGTACGTGGAGATGCCGGAATCCGTGAAGTGGACGGGCGACGGGAGAAGGCCGCCCGCAAGCGACGAGGCTTTCTATGCGGAGCGTCCCGCAAGCGAATTCCGCTCGTCGTTCGTCTGTCCCAGAGGTGCGCCGATGCCGCCGTTGCGCATGGCGGCCGCGGGGTATTACACTCTCATGGTGAACGGAAGGGCGCCTGACGCGTCGGCGGCAGTATCGCTTATGCCGTTGTGGAGTCCGTTCGACAAGACGGTGTATGTTGATGAACATCCGCTTCCGGCCGAAATCCTCAAGCCGTGGCCGGAAACAAACGAGGTGCGCGTCATCCTGGGGAACGGATTCTACAATCTCCCGCCGCTAAGGTTTTGGGGTTGCCATAAATTCCGCAACGCCCTTGCGAGCGGCGAGTCGGTGTTCAGTCTGTCGGCGGACGGAGTCGGGTTTTCGGCGTGGAAATGGCGCGAGACGGATATAGTACGAAACTGCGTTTATCTCGGCACCGAGGTGGACAGGACGCGCACCGTGTCCGGCACGTGGCGTCCGGCCGTCGCCGCAGAAGGGCCGAAAGGGCGTCTCGTCACGCGCAAGGCGCCTCCGGTCGGCATCCGTGGCGTCCTGAAGGGGCGGTCCAAATGGTTGCGGGAAGGTTTTGTTCAGGTCGTGGACTTCGGTGAGAACAACACGGGCGTTCCATCGTTTCTGTTTCACGCCAAGCGCGGGACCCGCATCGAAATCGTCTATGGCGAGCGGCTGAACGCGGACGGATCAGTGAACGTCCTGACGCAGACGGCGGGGCAGATCAAAAAGCGCGGCAAGGGCGGTCCGGGCGCGCCTGATGTCGCCGAGCAGCGCGATATGTACGTCTGCTCGGGCGCGGAGGAGGGCGAGCGCTTCACTCCGCCGTTCACATGGCATGTCTGCCGCTATGCCGAAGTGCGCGGACTCGGTACGCTGCTTGGGAGCGGCGATGCGGAGCTGCGGCTCGTTTCGTCGCTCGTCGCGGATGCGAAGCCCGGCGCGGAGCTCAAGACGGGAGACGGCGATCTCGACCGCATCCATGACATGTGCCGGCGGACGTTCCTTGCCAATCTCGTTGGAGTGCAAAGCGACTGTCCGGGGCGCGAAAGGCTGGGGTACGGCGGCGACATCGTCGCGACCTGCGAAGCATATTGTCTCAATTTCGATATGCGCGAGTTCTATCTGAAAACGCTCCAGGATTTCGCGGACGAAGCGTCCGGCGACGGATGGATTACGGAAACCGCCCCGTACGTGGGCATAGCGACAAAGGGCTTCGGCGGACGTTCCGGGCCGGTTTCGTGGGCGCTTGCCGTGCCGGTTCTGATGGATGCGCTGTTGCGGCATTACGGCGACGAGAGAGCTCTCGACTACTACGATACGTGTGCACGGTATGTCCGGCTCGTCGCGGCGAAGTGTCCGAATGGCATTGTCGAAAGGTGCATTGGCGACCACGAGGCGCTTGGGCGTGCGCCGGACAGCCTTGTCGCGACGGCGCACTGGCACGAGTTTCTCCGTCTGACGGCAAGCTTTGCCGAGAGGCTTGGCAGGGAAAAGGACGCCGCGGAATTTTGCGCACTTGCGGAGAAGACGAAGGCTGCGTTCGTCGAAAGATGGGTGAAGGAAGACGGCACGGTCGGCAACGGGACGCAGTCCGCGCAGGCGATCGGCGTCTATCTTGGCCTTGTTCCGGAGTCTCTGCGCGATGCCGCGTTTGCGAAACTCGTCGCCGCCGTAGAGGCAAATGATTGTGCGCCGGCGACGGGGATATTCGCCACGCGCTATATGCTGATGGCGCTTTCTGAAAACGGGCGCGTCGACCTTGCAAGGCGCATAGTCCTCCGCAAAGGTTTCCCCGGTTGGCTGCACATGCTCGACCGAGGCGCGACGACGCTCTGGGAGACATGGCGCGAGTCGGATGGCAGATATTCCAACTGTCATCCGATGTTCGGCTCGGTCGATGAATGGATCGTCCGCTTTTCGGCAATGGACTGAACGGCGGAACAAGTGGAAAGGGAAATATATGACGGCATTTGAAATTCTCGGGACTCGCGGCGGCATGACCAGGCGAGGTTTTATCGCGGGGATCGGCGCGACGGGCGCACTGGGCATTGCGGGATGCGCCACGCCGCAGGTGTCCGCAGGGCGGACCGTCCGTTTTGGCGTTGTTACCGATGCGCATTATTCCACGCGAAAGAGACGTCGCGACAGGCATTATGGCGATTCGCTTGCGAAGATGCGCCAGGCCGTCGATGCGTTCAACAGGAGCGGTCTCGATTTTGCGATCGAGCTTGGAGACTTCAAAGACATGGGCGTGAAGCCCGACCGCCAGGAAGCGCTTGGATTCCTCGACTCGATAGAGGCGGAGTTCGCACGGTTCGACGGGCCGCGCTACCATGTTCTCGGAAACCACGACATGGACTGCATCTCCAAGGATGATTTCCTGGCGCACACGGAGAATCACGGGTCGGCGAAGGGGGAAAGGCATTATGCGTTCGAGGCGGGTGGCGTGAAGTTTGTCGTTCTCGACGCCTGCTACAACAAGGACAGGACGCCCTACCCCTGCGGCAACTTCAACTGGAAGATGGCGTTCATCCCCGACGAGGAACTTGAATGGTTCGATTCGGAGTTGAAAGCGGCGACAACCCCCGTCGTCGTGTTCTGCCATCAGTTGTTAGACGGCTTCTCGACAGGCAAGGGACTGGGCGGCGTTTTCGTCGGCAACTGGAAATCGGCGGTGGAGATCATGGAACGGCGCGGCAATGTGATCGCATCGATTCAGGGACATCATCACCGGGGACACTACAGTTTTCGCAATGGCATCCACTACTGGACGATGAAAGCCATGATTTCGGGCGGACATCCGCCGCACAACAGCTACGCAGTCGTGGAAGTGACGCCTGCCGGGGCGCTATCGATCGAAGGCTTCGGCGACTGCGAGAGCCGCCATCTCGCCTTGCGGACACGATAGGCGCGGTCCGACTGGAAAACGCAGGGCAGCGCATCTAGTTGCTGTCTGCGCCTGTAGAATGGCAAGGCAATAGCGACGGAGTTCAAGGTGTAGGCGAAACTATGCCACGCGGCGCGGGAGTCTCAGGCGGTTTCAGCCGCAGTCGCGGCGGGCGGGACGGCGGTTCACGACCAGTCCGTGTCGTCTTCCGCAATCAGCATCCGCGCATGGCGGATGGAGAGGACGTGGATTTCGTCTTCAACAGGTTCGTACACGATGCGGTAAGGCCCGCAAAATGTCTGGCGGAGCCGGTCTATGTTTTCAGGTATGGTCTGGAAGCAGACAAGCGGAATCTCCGTGCCGAGATAGGGGAAGTCGGCAAGTTGGTCGGAGACAGTCTGGATGCGATGATTCCAGCGGGCGGCATCCTCCTCGGAGAGTTCGTAGGTGATTGTATGGAGGATGTCAGCAAGGAGACCCTTGGCGTATGGCGACCATTTAGGCTTCACGACACGGATCTCTTTTCAGTCGCCCACCCTTTGATCAACTCATCCATTTCGAGGAACACCTCATCGCTTGGAATCCCCTTGCCCTCGGCGAACTCGCGGCGCGAGATTTCGATGTCGCGGGAAAGCTCGATTTGGTCGAAGAGCGCGTCCATCGACTCGCAATCGACAAGATACGAGGCGGCATGGCCGTTCTGCGTGATGAGGACGGGGCGGTGTGTCTCGCGGACGCGCCCGATATATGTGGAGAGATTGTTGCGGCACTCCGAGAACGGAACGACATCCTCGGACGGACGGCAACGGCGGATGGGCGTGTCAAGAACCTTCGGCATTTCTTCCTCTCCTGTCTGTTTGTTGAAAACGCGGATATTGTACAATATTCTGTCTCAAGACGCAAGGGGGCAGAATTGCAGACAGCGGATTTGGACGACGACGGCAATTAGAAAAGGAGTCAGCAAAGATGAGCAAGAACACTATAAAGTGGATTGCCGCGTGCGCGGTGGTATTTGTGGCGATTTCTGCGTTCGGCACGGAACTGACGCACCGGTGGAGCTTCAACGGCGACTACTCCGACTCCGTGGGCGGGGCGGATGCGGTGAAGTGCGGCACATATGTGTCGCTTTACGACGGCAGGGTTCACATGGGCTATGGGGAGTGTTCGCACGGCACCGGCTATGTCAATCTCGGAAAGAATATCCTTGATACGACGGCGGCGACGATTGAAGTTCGCGGACTCGTACTATGACGAGATGGCGCACTATGGGCTGTATCG
>JAZOAC010000090.1:0-8241 GCA_045595285.1 Kiritimatiellia bacterium
AGGCACGCTGTAAACGCCCCAGTGGATGAAAATGCCGAATTTCGCATCTTTCCACCATTGAGGACACGGGCGAGAATCAGGCTGCACCACCGCTTTCGTCGCATCGGCAGTAAGCGACAGCGATGCCATTGCAAGCGCACAGACAATCAGTTTTTTCATATCTTTTTTACCTTTCTTGACTTAAATATCAACGGGATGAAACCTTCAAGCCGTTTTCAAACACGAGATTGATGAAATGCGCCGTCACCCCTGACGGCATATCGGCAATTGCCGAAGCTCCTTCGATCTTGGCCGGGCGGCACTCCCAAAGACGGTTCTCCCATTTTCCGTCCATCGTCGTGTAATGAAGTTCGGCGGCAACCGGCGTCATAAAGCCTTCACCCGATTCAAACTTCACCGCCGTGGAATTACCGGCGACGGTCGGCGCGGAAACCTTCGGCAGTTTAAGCCCGCCACGGAAAAACGAGTCGGCAAAGGCGAGAATCTCCTTGGGAGACCACCCTGCCGTATGTCCATGGGGCATCCGTGGACGGATCACAACATCGAGCGGAGCTTTTACCAGAGGAAATGTCTTTCTTAATGATCCATAGGGGAAACTACGGTCGTTTGTCCCTGACAGCCACATTATCGGCATATCGATTTCAGGTATGTAATGTTTCGGATCCCACAAATCCAGCCAACGCCTCCATTTGACATCGCCAAGGGTCTTGCGCCGCTCTTCTGCACTTCCTATCGTATCATAGAAAGCGCATGTATACACCGGCACCGCCAACTTAAAGCGCTTATCCACCGCCGCGGAAAGGCAAGTCAAGAAACCACCCCACGACAACCCCGTAATCCCAATCCGTTCGGAATCGACTCCCAGCTGCGCACGCAAAAATGAATGGGAGCGAACCACCGTCGACACCGCATGATAAGGCCACTGATCTTTTATATCATCGTTGACGTTGGCGAATCCGCCCCATCCGCGCGGGCCGCCGATGCCGGAAGATATCCAGTCGAACTTCGTCCCCGGAACCCGTACGGGAATCGAGCCGCACGTATCCATGGCGATGGCCGCATATCCGCGTTTCGCCCAGAGCTCCACCCACTCACGATAAGCCGTGCCGTTGCCGCCGTGAACGCAAACCATCGCCGGAACGCTCCTGCCGTCAGCAGCTTTGGGTATGGCGTAGCATGCCAGAAACTTTGTGGGCTTACCCTTGTACGCAAGGCCTTCCAGCCAGACATATCGAGCCGTCACCGTTCCGCTCTCCGTAACGACGCTCAACTGGTTGCTCTTCGCCGCAAAAGCCTCGCACGGCCAGGATTGAGGAGTGCGGTAAAGCTCTTCAGTATTCCATTTCCCCGTCGCCGGCAATGCATAGGCCGAGCATACGCCCAAAGCGATCCATAAGGCCGAAAGCAATTTTGAAAAATTCATTTTCCGATCCTTTCTTCCGCCAACCGCTCGATCGCTCTGGCGAGTTTTTCGCGGTGCGTTTCCATCGGTTCCGGATTGTCCGTATAAGTCCAGAAATCACGGTACACGGATTTCGGAACACCGAGCAACGGGTTGGAAGGATCAAGACGTTTGAGGATTGTGAAATATTCATAATCCTCCGCTCCGTCTCGGAACATCGCAAGGCGATAACAGGATACAGGCTCATCGAACACCGTCTGCGGCTGCTTTGCATCCTTGCAGGCGGGCGGCGGGTAAATATAGCGTCCGTCACCACTGCACCAGATGGCTGCAATACGATTAGGATTGTGTTTTTTACCCCAACTCATGGTATCGAGATACGGATCCTGCGGGTTTTTATAATCTGGATATCTACCCGGTGCAGTCCACCAGTTTACCGTCCAGATGAGTGAGCCCGTCACGTTTTCGCCCCAGTTCTGCCAAGACCACACGCGCATATCCGTACCGGGATGTTCGATATGCTCACCGACAGGAGCCGTTCTCGGGGAACTGCAGATATACCACCATATTACATCTCCGCGCTTCCTGCAGGCTTCTTCATTCAGCAGATGAAGATTCTCCGTCAATGGACACCACATATTTACGGAATCCATAAGCCTTTCATTAAAACCGCAGGTGATCATGCGCGGAAGTTCCGGCGCGTATTTCTTCACTGTCGCCATTCCTTGAGAAACAAATTCATAGTCGCGTCCATATGGTTCATCAAACCAGAACACGTATGCGTACTTAAGCCATCCCTTTTCGCGCAGATGCTGAACGTACTTCTTCAGATACTCCTGCATTATCCGTTCATAGCGCGGATCGTCACGCTTTACCCCGCAGATCTGCGGCTCCTTGCGCTGGTGCTGGTTTCCACCGCCCAATCCATCCGGCGTGACTTTAACGGTATTGCCGTGATACTTATCGATAATCATCCCCATCTCAAGATCGAATTCTGTAAAATCCGCATCAACAGACATCTTATCTATATCATCGGCATTAATCAGTTTAACCTTTGGAGCAAAGAGTTTTCCCCAGTAAAATGGAGTGACATGATTTTCCGAAAGCGCTTTGATGTACATTTCCCGAATGCGGAGTCGGTCTTCACGGGTTTTGGGTTTATGGTATTGATAAAGCGTAGACGGAGAAATGCCGAATGCGGTCTGCAAAGTCATACGGTCGGGCAAATCAAACCCGAACACCTCCACCTCAAACGACACAGGGGTGCATCGTCCGTCGGCAATGACGGTCAACTCCCCGCAATAAATGCCCTTAGGCGTACCTTTCGGCACCTTGACCGTAATCCACATCGGCTGGTTCTCATCTGCCTTGACAGACAACGGAGTTCCTTCCTGCGGAAGCAACGGATCGGGGAAAAGTCCTGACTGACCGACCTTGTCCGTTGTAATCTTTACATCAACATAGCCGACACGCAAAACCTTCACGGCCGACGCAGGAATCAATGCTCCGTCAGCTGCAGCACCTTTTCTTTTCAATGAACCAGACTCGATGCGCAGATCCGCCACATCCCTCTTCGGTGTAACAACCAGTTGCACGGACTCCGCTTCATTGGCGGCAGCCTTCACACGAAGAGCATGCATCTTATCGGTCGGTACCATTGTGTCGCGGAAGATCTTAAATCCGCTAGACGCGCCCCACAGCGCGAAATCCCCTGTCGCACCGGGAAGAAGCGCACCGGGTTTCGCCACACGGAACTTCTGCGTATCAAAGGACTCGAAAACAACTTCCGTCCCCTTTTCAAAATACGTTGTAGCACCCGCCATATAAACAGGTTCACCATCAATCTTTCCGTCAAAATGGATTTCAAAAGCGCGGCACAACGCCTTCTTGGAACGCACCCCCAAATGCTTCATGCGCAAGAACACAGTATCCGCCGGAAAGATGCTTTCAGGAAGCGCAAGTTCTGTCGGAACAGCATTAGTGGCAATAATGAGATTTGTCCAGCTCCTCCCGTCATTAGACACGTCAACATGCAATGTCGTATCAATGATATCACTGAGATGGAGCATGCAACGAGCGTTCAAAAACCTGCGCCCCGCCACATTGAACCGGTATGTCGCCTCACCCCCTCTCCAAAGCATAAACTTGTTTCCCGTGGAAGCGGAACTGTAACCGGAGAACACTCTTGTGTCGGCGGCCCCGGCACTTTTTCTCTGCGGAACAAAATAATAATGGTTTCCGCATATAACTTCTCCGCGTCCCAGCGTAATGCCGTTTTCCGTACGATGACGCGGTTCAAGCCGGACAAGCCTCATTGAATCAAACAGCGTCCTGCCTTGACAGTTGTAATCTGACAACGAAACATGAGATGTCATACCAGTAATCGGTGCGCGCATTACAGTGCGAATTTTCGTCCACCCATACATATCGCCATTCAGAACCAAATTATGAAATATCGTATTGCAATGGATCTCCGAACCGCTAACCTCTCGGTTGAGAAAGAATTCGAATCCATATACGGAATTTGATTCAAAGTACACAGGCTCGGACTTCCAGGCGTGATGACGCGCATTCTTGCCAAGCTCACCCTGTACACCTAACGCTGTACCTCCTTTAATCCCGCAACCCGGCATTAAAGAACCTCCGGGAGTTGTAGGTTTCCATCCCTTAAGCTCGATTTCAGCTCCTGAACTTACCGTCACAAATGCTGCCATCGAATATGCGCATACTATCAGCTTCTTCATCTCATCCACACCTTTCTTATAAAATCACAAGTCATTTAACCGTCATTTCATGAAGACCGCCTGTGAGATTCTTTTCCGGCATTCCCGGCAACCGAAGCGTCGCAGCCATTCCTTCCGGAACGGTAAAGGAATAACTCAAGGTACCGTCCGCATTATAGCGCCATGAACTTTTTACAACACCATGGCGCGTGCGGTATTCGGCCGAACAAAAGCCGATGCGCTTATCGGGATGCGGCGCGAGAACGAACCTATGGTAACCGCCGTTTTCCCCGGGCCGGATCCCAGCCATCGTCCTGTACATCCAGCCCATCACCGCTCCGTATGCATAATGATTGAAGCTATTCATCGCTACTGGACCGAAACCTTTCTCCTTGGTGTATCCGTTCCAACGCTCCCAAATTGTAGTTGCTCCTTGATCAACAGAATAGAGCCATCCGGGGCAACCACGCTGAAGCAATACCGAATACGCAAGATCGGAATCGTTAAGTTCATCAACAAGTGTATCAAGGAGAATCGTTGTGCCAAGAAACCCCGTACGTGGCCTAAATCCATCGGCCTTGAGGGACGCAGTGAGCTCATCAGCCGTCCTCTTCACGTCAGCTGGTGATTTGAGAAGTCCAAGCCGAATGAGAAATAGAGCTGGAGTCTGCATGCCGCGCAGAAACTTGGGTGCCAAACCGTCTGCATCAAGATGTTTCTTACGAAACTCTGCAACCGCCTCCTTTTCTTCGGCGGCAAACGCCGCCACTGTCGCATCCCGACCTATGGCTTTGCCCATCTCACACATCATCCGCAAATCCATGATACGATAGCACGCACCGAGAAAATTCCAGTATCGACGCATATCCTCATCTGTCTCCCCTGGCCAGAACGGATTCTCCGCAAACTTCGAGCCCCATCCTCGACGCCACGCCTCATATTTCTCCATCGAAAGCCAATCAGCCGTCTGTTTTTCCTTTTTACCGGTTATGTACTTCGTACGCTTGAGAAGTGACATAAAATTACACATCGCATCCCAGTTGGCGTCAACGATGCGCGTATCGCCGAACTGCTTCCAGACAGTATATGGAACAATCACTCCGGCGTCGCTCCAGCCGATCCGGTGTCCGGCCGCCCCGGCGGGCCCCGGAGGCGCAACGCTTCGGAACGAGCCCGGATGATTCGGAGTGCGGGCATTGACGGAACGCTCCCCTTCCTGCATCTGCGTATCCCGCATATCGGTCATCCACTTCATGAAAAAGCCGTACACATCAGCGGCGTATACTGCAGCCCCGGAGAACGCCTGCGTGTCGCCGGTCCATCCGAGCCGTTCATTGCGCTGCGGACAGTCGGTAGGCACAGAAAGGAAGTTCGAGCGCATTCCCCAGACGCAGTTGGAAATAAGCTTGTTTATTCCCTCGTGACCGGTGACAAGAATACCGGTCTCATCTTCCTTGGCGATCGACATGACAGGAAGATAACTGATCGAAGAAAACGATACTTTACCAGTCGCCGTGAATGAGAAGTAGCGTCCACCAAAAAATGAAAAGGTCGGCATATACGTCTCTTCTCCGCATCCGGAGAAGGTATACTGCGCAATAGTGCGCGCTTTCCGGTAATTGGCGAAATACGCGCTGCCGGCAGGGCCGTCGTTACCACGGCTCTTTTCACCTTGCGAATCGTTGAGCATTTCGGCAGGGCGGGCGCAAAGCATCGTTCCTCTCTCGGCAACTGCTGTAAATTCAGGCACCCCCGACGCATTCTGTCCAAAATCCACCACCAGCGTCTCCCCGGGCAGCAGTTCCACCTTACCGGAAAGCTCCCCGCGACGCAATACCTTCACTTTGCCGAAACGATCCTCTGAAGCACCCTCAGCCCCTTTCCACACATAGATCGACTTCGGCATAAGCGTAAGATCACGGCGCACCTTTATCGACCGTCCTTCCATCGGCGTAAGTTCCCCGGAAAACTCATGATTGAGTTTAGCCGCCGGCCAATCGACATTGCCAGTCTTGCGCCAAGCCGTTTCGACACGCGCATCAAAATCTTCACCCCAATATATCTCCGCATGCGTTACCGGACTGTAATATGCGCCTCGCCATGACTCATCCGTGGCAACCTCACTCACAGAACCATCCGAGAACCTGAATTTAAGTACACCGTGGAAACCGGATTCTTTCTTGGCCTTCAAATACGGAGCCTTCACGACTTTATCGCGCCACCATCCCGTGGAAACCTCGGCGGCAAGGACATTCACACCGCCCTGAGCTCTCTCCATCAGCGCTGTCACATCATAAGTAAATGTCGAACGGCGCTTATCCACATGCGTAAGTCCAGGTTTGAGAAAATCCTCTGTGCCAGTCTCAATCCCATTCACCCAGACCCGGAAGACGCCAAGACCCGTCACCGTCCACTCTGCCTTCACCACTTCAGATCGGTTTGTCACCGTCTTCACAAACGCGGCCGTATCGCAAACTCCGTTCGTACCGGGCGGCAGTTCAGCATCTACTCCTATGAATGCGGCTAACAGCAAAGTTATCATGGCGTATCCCTGACTTTAGACATCCTTATCATCAGTCAATTGTCTCCAAAAGCCAGATGCGAGGTCCGGTGGATGAAAGCACGAGCGAATCGGTATTCGTACCGATAACATCCCCGGTCATCACATCACGGATGGTTTTATACCGGCGCTCTAACTTGACTTCCGTTCGACCGGTCTTCGTGAAAGCTTTGCTGAGCAATTCCTTATCGTTCTTCCGTATCGATGCATTGAGCGGCGAAAAGACCATCAGGAAGCGGCTGTTGCGTCTGGCGCAAAAACCGGAATCAGTAAACTGGTGACATCCTGCAGCGTGAAGAATCTTTGCCCACTCCTTCGAATCGTGAGGAAGTACAGGACCTTCAAAGTTGATGTTGATCACCTTCTTGTATTTTCGTCCCGACTTTGCAAGGGAACTTGGCGAATGCAAGTCATACGCATATCCCGAAAAGCCGAGCGTCTGGATCGGTGAACTCACCCTCTTAGTATGTTCCTTTAAATTCTTCGGGAAAAGCGGATATCCGTTGCGCCACATCATATCCGGATCTATGACCACGGCGATATCCGCCGCAAGCGCCGTATCTCCGGCGGCGTAATGGCGCTTCCACGCCTTAATACCGGCAGCAAGCGGCTCTAAAGCTTCAGGGCAGTCAAACCAGCGCACGCGGCGGTTGAGCCCGAAATCCAAGACCTGCCACCCGGTTCCCCAAATAAGCGAATTGCACACAAACTTCCCGACCGTCGAGCGCGATTCCTCCGGCGTCTTGCAGCGCCACTGCATTTCACCATGATCAAGCCCCGTGTGCACGCGAACATCCCCTTCCACAGAAGCGAACATTCCCGCATCGCGCATAGGCGGCACTAAAACGCGATAAAGACCGTCAGTAAGATTGTAATCCCGGACGGTAGAGTAGAAATAGTCAAGAGCGCGGGTGGACATTATCCTGTCGAATTTCGTCGGAGTGCCTTCCGGCGTGTAACCGAGTATAACCTCCCCGTAGTATGCGCCGGCCAGCACCCCCGGCAAAGCCTTTTTGATTGCCCTGCCCATATCTATCGAGAAATCTTCGAGGACGGCATGGTAACATTCATAGTAATCGGAAACCCGTACGTCACGAGGATCGGAAAGATCCTTCATAAACTTTCCGCTTCCGTGCCTTTGCTTTTCATCCGGCACCATCGCCGTTTCAAACGTAACGGTTTGATCCGCCCACGCCTTTCTTAGCGCCTCGTCCGTTTTGTATTTCGCCTTAAGCGCGGCCCTGAACTTCTCGGTCATGCGCTTTCCTGTATCCGGCATGCAGTGACATCCGCACGGCATTCCGTCTCCGCTTCCGCCAACTGCGCAGTGAACCATGATGAGACGACGACGCCACGGCTGATTGCGGGCATATTCACCGAACGCTTTCCAGAAAGCACGCTCTTCTGCACGATACACTTCAGACGCCAAAGACGGCGCAACCGCATTGCCGGCATATTCATGCTTGAGATTTGTTTTCCGCGCATATCCGACAAGTTCATCCGGATGCTTTTTCGCCCAGCCCTTGGCAAGACGCTGGTTTGCATTCTGGTAGCTG
>JAZOAC010000091.1:0-5787 GCA_045595285.1 Kiritimatiellia bacterium
CGTGCGGACATAACGCCCCCTTTGGGCGTGCCGGTCGTCGGTTATTTCGAGGAGCGCTTCGCGAAAAAAATTCTTGATCCGTTGGAGGCGAGCGCACTTGCCGTTTCCGACGGAGAAAATACGGCGGTGCTGATCGCCGCCGACCTGCTTGGGATTGAAGGCACCGCGTTTTCGTCCGCGCTTCGCTCAAGGATAGCGTCGGCGGCGGGGATTGCGGACAACGCGGTGTTTCTGCACTGCACACATACGCATACAGGTCCGGGAGCAGGAGTTGCCGATGAAGGAAGGTGCCATCTTTTCGACGGCACGTCCGGGTACAACGAACTTCTTGCAGAGTCGCTGAGCAATGTTGCGAAGATGGCCGTTGCGGATATGGTTCCGGCGAGTCTGGCATACGGCAGAGCCGAGGCGAAGAGGATTTCTTTCGTGCGCAGATACAGGATGAAGGATGGATCCATCCGCACCAATCCCGGTGTGAACAATCCTGATATAGATTCGCCACTCGGAACACCGGACGAAACGGTTCAGGTAGTCCGCATCCGCAGAGAGGGGAAGGGCGATATAGCCGTACTCAATTTTGCGACGCATCCCGATGTGGTCGGCGGCGAGGTGATTTCCGGCGATTGGCCGGCTTTTGCGAGACGCACGTTCGAACGTGAGGAGCCCGGCGTCTCGTGCATATTTTTCAACGGTGCGCAGGGTGATGTGAACCATGTGTGCACCGATCCGCGTCCGGGCGAACGGGAAGGTCTTGCGCCTGATTTCGATGATGTCGACAGAGGATATGAGCATGCGCAGCATATGGGACGCACGGTTGCCGCCGCTGCGCTTTTCGTCTGGGGCAAGTGCGTTCCGTTGCCGCCGGGACGCGTACGGTTCGATGTCAAGAATGTAAGTGTGCCGTCCCAAAGGCCGAAGCCTGAGGAGCTTCCGCAGGCTCGCAGGTTCGTTGCGCTTCACAGCGAGGGACGCGACGAGGAGATTCCTTTCAGCGGAATGGAGCTCACGACGGTCGTGGCCGAGGCGGGACGGATGCTTTCGCTTGAGAACGGGCCTGATTTCTTTGAGATGCCGGTATCGGCCGTTTCGATCGGCAATTCGCTTGCGTTTGCCGGGGTGCCGGGTGAACCGTTTACGGAAATCGGGCGTGGGGTAAAGTCGGCATCGCCATTCGCGGTTACGCTCTTCAGCTGCCTGACGAACGGCTCGTGCGGATATTTTCCGGTTAAGTCGGCATATGCGGAAGGCGGATACGAGGCAAGGTCATCCATCTTCGGACCGTCCGTCGCTGACGATCTCATCGCCGGACAGCTCAAGCTTCTGAATGAGATTTACTAAGTCAAATGTGTCACAATACAAAGATATGAAAAATAAAATGAAAACGTTTGCATTATTGACTGCAATATCGGTGGCTTTTTCAATACAGGCGCGACCTGCGACTGTAAAAAGCACAAATGCGCATGGAACAGGTGCATGCGCGAATGTCGCGTTCAGACCGCCGGCGGTGCCGCTTGTATCTGTAGAACCTTATTTCAGCGTATGGAGTCCATCTGACCGTCTGTATGATGCGGATACGATTCATTGGGCCGGGGCAAAACAGCCTCTGTCAATTCTTTTGGAGGCCGATGGAACCACATACCGTCTTTGCGGAAGAGGACGCGGCAAGCTCCTTGAACTACCCGTTCTTCCTCAGACATCCTGCCGGGTGGGCGCGACCATGACATCGTACAGTTTTTCAGACGGGAAAGGGCTTTCCGCAGAAATCGATTTCACGACACCGCGCATGACTGACGATTTAGAAGTCTTTTCGCGTCCCGTCACTTATGTTACAGTGCGGGTGAAGGGAGCGGAAAAAGCCACGGTCAAAGCGTCGATAACGGCTGCTTGGGCGACGAACGATGACAGGGCAAAAATGCTTTGGACTACAAACACGGTAGCCGGTGTGCAAGATATTTCAGTCGGCCGCACTGAACAGCGGATGTTTTCAGTCCGCGGTGATTTAAAGCGCGCGGACTGGGGACGAGTCCACCTCGCAGGACCGATTGCGGAAAACCGCAACACCACACGATTCCTTCTTGCCTATGATAATGTGAAGAGCGTCCGCTTTTTCGGTTCTGAGCTTGTCGACTGGTGGAATCGTCGAGGAAAGGGTTTCGATGTGATGCTTGCCGAGGCTGTCCGCGATGCGGAGAGCATTGAGAAGAAATGTCGTGAGTTTGATGCGGAATTCCGCCGTGATATGGAAAAGCTCGGCGGCATCAAATATGCCGATATGGCGGAGCTCGCATGGCGACAGAGTTTTTCCGCATGCAAGTTTGTCGCCAATACAGACGGCGAACCGTTTCTGCTTTCCGCTGAAAACGGTTCCGGCGGAATGATAGGTACGACAGACGTGTTTTATCCTCAGTTTCCGCATCTGCTGATGACGAGTCTAAAGCTTGCGAAGGCCTCTTTGGCGCCGACATGCATCTATGCGGCATCTACGAACTGGCCGTATTCCTATGCGCCGCATGATCTCGGACTCTTCCCTGTCGCAGAAGGGCAGTATTACGGAATGAAGAAGGGTCAGTCTGTCGGCGGCGGAGATGACGATACGTACCGAATGCCGGTCGAGGAATGTGGCAATATGCTCATTCTTCTGGCGGCTGTCGCTGACGCGGAAGGCAACGCCCGTTTTGCAGGACGCTGGTGGGGTGAGGTGACAAAGTGGGCTGAATACCTGACGAAGTTCGGCTACGATCCCGGCAATCAGCTTTGCACGGATGACTTTGCCGGACACCTCGCGCACAATGCGAACCTTTCGCTCAAATCTATTGTTGCACTTGCCTGCTATTCGAAGATGGCGGCGATGCGCGGCGAGAGTGAGGTGGCGGCAAGGTACCGCACACTTGCAGAAGGCATGGTTCCCAAATGGATGAGCGCAGCAGCGGGCGGGGCGCACGGCGGAACGCGCATAGCGTTCGACCGGCCCGGTACGTGGAGCCTTAAATACAATCTTGTGTGGGATCGTGTTCTTGGACTCGGGCTTTTCCCGCCTGAGATCGCCGAAAGGGAAATGTGCACTTATCGCGCCGTCGAGGGTTTGTACGGTGTGCCGCTCGACTGCCGCAAAACGTACACGAAGGCCGACTGGCTGGTGTGGGCCGGTTCGCTCACCGGCAAGCGTGAAGACCTTGAGTTTATGTGCGCAGGACCTCACCGTTTTCTAAATGAAACGCCGGACCGTGTCGCGTTCAGCGACTGGTACATGACGGATTCGCGCATTCACCGCAGCTTTGTCGCGCGCAGTGTAGTTGGCGGTGTGTTTATGCCGGTGCTGTTCGACCGTGGACTTGTTGGCAAATACAGGAAAGTTGATTATGAAAAAGGTGATGCTGCTGCGGTGCGCGTGGAGGCGATGGAGGACGGGGCGTGGAAATCGAGCCGGTGGATATCGGTTAAGAATGCGCCCGTGGAAGTGAACAGGAAAAGCCAGCGCGCAGCTTCAGGGACAAGCGTTTTTCTGCGTGAGGTCTCCAATGCGAAAAAGGTCGTGTCGGCTAAATGGATGACGACAGGTCTCGGCGTTTATGAAATCTACATAAACGGCAGGCGCGTCGGGGAAGATATCCTCAAGCCGGGTTTCACCCATGTGTGCCGTGTACGCAGGAGCTTCACATATGACGTGACGAAGATGATGGATACCGCCGCAGGGGCGAAGAATGTCCTTTCCGCCGAAGTGTCTGCTGGATGGTGGCGTGACAAAATTGTGGGCTATACCGGAAAGAAATCCGCTTTCCGCGCCGTTCTTGAACTTGTCTACGAGGACGGAACGAAGGAATTTGCAGGAACTGACGAGAACACCTGGACCGGAGTTGTCGGTGGGCCTGTGACTCATGCCGGGATATTTGACGGCGAAGAATATGATGCACGCGTTGCGCCCGTTTCGCTCAAGCCGGGCAAGACGCCGTATGGGTGTGAAGAAAATCGCGAGTTTACGGGTAAATACCGTGTGATACTTCCGTCCGAAGGAGGCGAGGTGTGCAGCCGCGAAGATATCGCCTTGCGCCCTGTTGACGCGTATGTGTGGAAGGGAATAGAAGGCAGAGACGAGTCTAAAAGGATTTTCGGCACAGTAAAGAAACTGCGCAAAATCGATTTCGCTTCCGGCGGGGCGGTTATTGAGCCGGGCGAAACTTTGGTGGCCGATTTCGGACAGAACGCCGCCGCAGTGCCGGTTTTCGAGTTCGCCGCAGATGAAGGGGCGGTCCTCACATGTCTTCCGGCGGAAATGCTCAATGACGGCAACGGCGAGCGCAGTCGCGGCAATGACGGTCCGTCCGGTTCCGTGTATCGTGAGAATCTGCGTATGCCGGATCAGGGAATGCGCCTTGTCTATACGTTTGGATCTTCACCGGCGGAGACATTCGTCACATACCGGCCTCGTTTCACGTTCTTCGGCTACCGCTACATATCTGTTTCCGCAACGAAAAGGGTTGTGATAAAGTCCGTCGTCTCGATTCCTGTCACTTCAATAACGAAGGATATGGAGATCGGCCGAATAAAGACCGGCAACGCGGCGGTCAACCGTCTTGTCGCAAACGTCTACTGGGGGCAGCTTTCCAACTATCTCTCTGTGCCGACGGATTGTCCGCAGCGCAACGAACGGCTGGGATGGACCGCCGATACGCAGGTGTTCGCTGAAGCGGGAACGTTCAACGCCGATACCAGAGGTTTCTTCCGGAAATGGATGCGTGATCTGGGCGACAGTCAGGATCCGCGCGGAGGCTTCCCCGGTGTCGCACCGTTTGCGCAATACGGCAACGAGCCTATGCGGTTCTGCTGGGCGGATGCAGGAGTCATCGTGCCGTATCAGGTATGGAAGCAGTTCGGCGACGTACGGATTCTCAAAGAAAACTGGAAGGTGATGGAGAAGTATGTAGCGCATGTCGATGAGACCAGACACGATCATGACGCGACAAAGGCTGAAAACGGCGGCTACCAGTGGGCGGACTGGCTCAGTTTTGAGGATCTGGAAAGCTGGAGCGAAAAGGCGTGGAAAGATAAGAAGCTCCGTCCTGAAGCAAAACGGTATTGGAACTATTTAGGGGCCTGCTACTGGATGTGGGATGCGCTTATGATGAAGGATATGGCTGCGGCGATCGGCAAGGACGCGCATAGGTATGCAAAGATGGCGGGCAACGCGAAAGTTTATCTCAAGGAGAATTTCTTCGCGGAGGACGGACTGTTGATCGAGCCATTCCGCAACATGCAAACTCCGATCCTGTTCGCCCTTAAGCTCGGATTGCTGGAAGGAGAAAAGAAGATCCAGACTGTTGCGGCATTGAGACGCAACTTCGCTGAAAGCGGAGATTGTCTGCAGACAGGGTTTCTCGGCACGTCGATTCTGATGGATACGCTGAGCGCGAACGGAATGAGTGATGTTGCATACACGCTTCTGCTGCAGCGCAAGAACCCTTCCTGGCTCTATTCGGTTGATCAGGGCGCTACGACGATCTGGGAGCGGTGGGACAGCTACACCAAGGAACGCGGGTTCGGTCCTGTCGCAATGAACAGCTTCAATCATTACGCCTATGGGGCGGTGCTGGCATGGATATACAAAATCGCCGCCGGAATCGCTTCTGACCCCGAGAATCCTGGCTTTAAGACAGTCGTTATGGCACCGGTTCCCGACAGACGGCTTGGGTTCGTCGAAGCGGAATACAAGTCTGCGGCCGGGGTTATCAAGAGTGACTGGCGCTATGAAGGCGATAAGTGGATATGGCGTTTCACGGTTCCTGAAGGGGC
>JAZOAC010000092.1:0-14199 GCA_045595285.1 Kiritimatiellia bacterium
ACCGTGGGCAGTACCGGCCCCAACGCCAAACGCACCGCTACGAAAAGAGGTGGAGCGCGAAATGGATGCACCCGAAGGCAATCTTGTGATTGTCGAGCGGTGCATACATGAGCGCCAACACCACTTTTCGTGCCGGGAGTACGGTTGGGTCGGTACTGCCCACAGATTCGGGGCAAGCACTGCACGGACCGACGGTACGAGAAAAATGGGTAAACTCCAGGCCCTACCTAATTTGCGGGGTTTTGCAAGTGCATCCAGCAATTGATCAATGTAATTGCTGAAAAATGCTGAAAATACTTGACAAAAAAAAACAAAAGTATAGTACACGCCATTTTGCATTAAGGAGAGAAAGGCAATGTTTCATCCAAATGAGGAATGTGCACTCATGAATACGCGTTTTAGGTTTGTCGAGTCAAAAGCCGTATCGGCGGCAATGCCGGGATGCGGACATTCGCACCGCGGAAAATGGACCGTTGCGGTGTGCGGGACGCTGGCGGCCCTTGCATGTTCGGCGGCGCCCATGCAGCTTGTGAAGGATGGCAAGGTGACGGCGCAGATTGTCGTGCCTGAGCTTGCTGACGCGGCAGAGACATTTGCCGCCCGGGAGGTGCAGAAGTGGGTGGGCGCGATGACCGGCGCATATATTCCGGTGGAGAAGCCGTCCGCCGCGAAAAAGGATGTCGCCACCGTGTATGTCGGCGAAGGTTTCGCGAAAAGACGCTTCCCCAAGGACATCAGGAAGATGGGAGAGACCGACGGGTTCGCGGTGCGCTCCGCAGACAAGGACGGAGTTCAGTGCGTGTTCGTGTTCGGCAGCACGGTGAAGGGGACGCTCCACGGCGCCTATGCCCTGCTTGAGCGCAACTCCGATATCATCTGGCCGCGCCCCGACCCTCAACTCGGCGCGGTGTTCTCGCGCACCGCCGACTTTACGCTTTCCGATACGGACTTCATCGACGTGCCGCGCACCAGAATGCGCGAATGGCAGTGGAACGGCGGACCGGGCAGGGGTCTGTACGACTGGGACAAGCTGTGGGCCGCACGCAACAGACAGAACATGAACGCTGAAGGTGCGGCAGAGCTTTCGTCCTCCTTTCTCCGGTACGGTCCGGGGCACAAGGTGAAGCGCTACGTTGCGTCGGAGCGCAATTTCGAGAAGCATCCGGAATGGTTCCCGTTCCTCGACGGCAAGCGCACTATGGACGGCGGAATGCTGTGCCTCACGGCCTACGGCATGCTGGACGAGTACTATGCCAACCTGACGAACGATCTGGCGAACGCATTCCACGGAACGCCGCCCGGCAAGGTGAAGGTGGATTACCTGAACGTGTCGCTTGCCGACAACGGAATGATGTGCAAATGCGAGAAGTGCATGGCTCCGTTCGTCTGCGAAAACGGTGTGGTCGTCCAGCCGAACAATCCCGCCTTCCGTCCGGCGCAGTACTTCACCTTCATAAACAAGCTTGCCCGGATGCTCGCCAAGACGCATCCGCATGTCTTCCTCGGCACGTACGCATACGGCGTCTCGGTGACGCCGCCGCCGTTCCCGCTTGAGAGCAACATCTGCGTGCAGCTGTGCCTCACCGCGCTCGACGAGCGCTCGCCCGTCTTCGATACAGAGCGAAATGGTGGATCGAAATGGCTCGTCGACGCCTGGACTGACAAGTGCGTCGGCATCTGGTACCGCGACTACACCGGGCTCTCCGGCAGGACCGACCGCGCCATCGAATACCCCTTCGCGGAGGGTGCACGCTACTGCATGGAGCTGAAAAATCCTGTCGTCGCCTATTCCGCAGAGCATCCGCGCGACAGGGCCGGCGCGGGAGCCAACCCGGCCACCGAGGCGTGGGACGTCTCTGGCATGTCGACGTGGGTGATGTCGCGGTTGTGGTGGAATCCGTATGAGGATGTGGACGCTCTGCGCCGCATGTACATAAAGCGTACGTACCGCGAGGCCGCAGACCAGATGCAGGCGTACCATGACGCCATGCGCGACGCCTTCCGCGCTGACCGCATGCCGACGATGTTCCTCGTCGGGAGTCCGGTGTTCCTGACGAAGCGCTACGTCGTGGACGCCGGCCTGGCCGACGGGATGCGCGGCTTCCTCAAGGCCGCGCTCGCCGCCGCGAAGCATCCCGTCTCGGCGGAGCTGATTCGCCGCCAGCTGGCGCACTTCGAGCGCAACTGCGCGAGAGCGGCCGCCATTCCCGACTATGCCATGTCCGTCAAGCCGCTTTCCGCCGGATGGGACGCGGCGGAAGAGTCCTCGCCGTTCGTCTCGGCCATTCCCGTCTACGGGCGCAGGGATGACTTCGGCGCCCCTGCGAAGTTCAGAACCACCTTCAAGGCTCTTTGCGACGACCAGGCGCTGTACCTGCGCATGCGCTGTGTCGCACCGGATGCGCTGACCGTCAAGGGTGACGACGATCACACGCACTATTGCCCATTTTCGGACGACCGGTTGGAATTCTTCGTGGGCCGCGCCGACAAGGGCGTGTACTGGCATTGGATCATGGATCCCGGCGTCGACGGTTCTGGCAAGGGTCCGGTCCGCTTTACCAAGGTTAACGAGTTTGTGCAAGACTTCAAGTGGACGCGCACCGTCGAACGTGACGCGGAGGCTTGGACGGTGACGATGCGCATTCCATTCTCCGACCTGGAGCTGAACGGCCGACCGAAGGAGCTGCTCTTCAACTGCTTCCGCGACAGGAAGTACTCGTCGGGTAAGAAAAACAACTTTGGGCGCGAGAAAATGTCCACGGACCGCAGCAGCTGGACGGGCGGCGGACTTCACGATCCGGGCGGCTTCGGCAAGCTCAAGTTCGAAGAGTGACAGTTAAATTTAACAGCTGACAGGAGGGATATCCAATGAATGCGAAGAATATGCTTGCGGTTGTTGCGGCGTTTGCCGCGACTGCCGTGTTGGCGGCAGGTCCGTGGTACGTGGCGAAGGAAGATCCCAACGCCGCCGACACTCTCGAGGATGGGCGCGGCACTGAGGCGCTGCCATTCCGTACCATCCAGGCCGCTCTCGACAACCCGGCGTTCGAAGCGGGTGACACTGTCTTTGTCAAACCCGGCGTGTACGACGAGGGAATGAAGAATGATGGTTTCAAGAATAGCATGACGAACCGCGTTTTCATCTCAAAACCTGTACACCTGAAGGCCTTGGGGAAGAAGGCGGACACGGTCATCGCCGGTTTTTTGTCCGAGCAGGACGAGCGCAACGGTTTCGGCACGGATTCCATTCGCTGCATCTGCATAGACGCCACCGCAACAGGTACGGTCATCGAAGGGTTCACTTTCCGTGACGGACGCTCGACGAACATAAGCAACAGCAACCGTTCCTACCGCAAGGGCGGCGGCATCTTCTATGCCGGCACGGATAAGGGCGTGACGGTAGTTAACTGCGACTTCATCGACTGCCGTGCCATTTATGGCGGCGCTGCGTGCAATGTCGTGGCGATTCGCTGTCTGGTAGATTCGTGCTACGGTAAGACGGGTGCGGCATTCGACGGCTGTCATCTGTTTTCGTGTGTTGTGATTGGGTGCTGTCGGATGAACGATGACAACAATACAGGTGATGCCGTCATCTCGGCGACGACTGGCGATGCGATCGTTGTTAATACCACATTCCTGTTAAATAAGAATCTTCGTATTTTTCAGACTAATTCAGAAGGAAAAGTATTCGGAACGAATTTATTTGAGGTATACAATTGTGTGCTAGCAGGTTCGACTACCGATCAGGAAAAAGATAATGCCGCGACGGTGGCCAATTCGACAAAGACCGCCACTTCGGCCGAAGGCAAGTTTCAGGTGTTCTCGCCGGCATTCGGCGATTTCCGGTTGGTTTCGGGTGCCACGGCTATTGGTCTTGGCCTTGCGTCGTGGACGAATCGGCTCGTCGAGGCGGGTGTAGATCCCATGTATCTCATGCGCGACTACCTTGGTGCTGAGATTGTGCCTGATGCAAACGGAAAGATAAATGCTGGTGCGGTGCAGGCTGTCGCAGAGGCATCGGCATCTGCCTACCTCTGTTTCGATTCTGCCGCAGATGTGAACGATACGAGAATTCTGGCAGGCTCCTGGATCGGATCTGAGAGGTGGCCTGTGCAGTATAAAATTCGTCCGGTTGTTCCGGCTGGCAATACGTTCTATGGCTACTACCACTCGAAGGTGAGTTCTGATAGAGATCCGTCTTTTATTTATCCGCAGTATGACGGCATTTTGTACGTCATACCTCCGCTAGCTACTGCCGTCACGTCGCAAACGCTTGAAGCGAAGTATGCCAAGGCTGAGATTTGGGTGGATCCGTCCTTAGCCGGTTCTGACGAGAATGGTGATGGTTCAGTCTCAGCTCCGTACCAGACTCTTCAGAAGGCCGTGGACGCGACTACGGAGGATTACACAATCATTCGTGCGCGTCGAGGCGACTATGGAGACGGAGGAAAGACGATCAGTAACTTGGTTTCGCGAGTTGACTTCACTGAGAAAAAAGATTTATATGTGCTACTTCGTGCCGAGGAGGGTGCATCCGTTACGGCCATAGTGGGAGCTTCCGATCCCTCCACGCTCTCCGACACCGACGAGCCTGGTTGCGGCCCTGACGCTGTCAGATGCGTGATGATGAACGGAAGCGCCGCGATTCAGGGGTTCACTTTGAAGGGCGGACGCACGCTCGACCGCAACGCGGCGACGGACGGCACGACTTCCGACTGGGGCAAGAACGGCGCCGCCGTCTACTCTCCGTACGGCAGATACGCCAAATCTGGTCAGTTGCTCGATTGTGTGGTTACAGACTGCATCGGTGTTGATTCGGTGCTCTTCAACTGTCATACGAAACGGTGCCGCGTAATAGGAAACACTGCGCGTTTTCATCTATTCAACCGTGGTTATTATGCTACAACGCTTGTTTACGATAATGTTTGCTTAGGGTATGTGAACAATGAAGCATCTACATATATGAGTACATACGTAGGAAATTCACAGCATTCGGCGCAAAATGAGTTCATTAACTGGATTGGATCGAGTACACCGCGCTATTCAGTTTATATTGGCGGAAGCATTGGCAGAAGGTCCAATAACGACTATGGCAACTATGTGTGGAATCAGAAGTCGACAGAGAATCTTTCCGCGAACTCGACCGTGGCTGATCCTTTGCTTGTCGATATCACGAACGGTGATCTGAGGCCGTATTCATTTTCGCCAGTAATTTACGGAGCGGACGCAATCGAAAACTTCTACAAATATGTCACATCCGATTTCAGTGGAGGTCCGTTGGCTATTTCCGAAGATGGACGTCTCTCCGCCGGCGCATACCAGAGTGCGCTTCCGTCAGCATACGTACTGACGGCAAAGGATGGCACATCTGTTACGAATGTGTTGGAGGTTGGAAGTACAGGTGCACTGACATTCCCTGCAAATCGCGATGGGGTGGCGCCCTGGTGGAAGGGAACGGTGGATCTTCATGAGGGTGAGCTTGAGATAGCATGGGGCGCGAAGGGGTCTCCTTGCTCGTTCGACGCGACGGTTTCCGGTGAAGGTACGCTTACGGCGACCCTGGACGGCGACGCGCTGGGTTCGGCGGTTACGGCGGACGGCAAGAAGACGTTCGAGTTTATGAATGACGGAAAGACCGTGCACACGCTGAAGTTGTCCTTCGTCGGCAAGGGAACCGTCAGGCTTTCGGACTTCTGCAATCACATGGGCTTCATCATGGTGGTGAGGTAGCAGGGTCGCGGACGGATTGGAAACAGAGAGAAAATGAAGATGACGGGATTCAGGTTGGTGTTTGCGGCGGCGATTGCAGCGGGCGTGGTGACGTCTGCGGCGGGTGTGTCGGTCGTGAAGGTTTCGGACTTCGGTTTTGATGCGGAGGATTCTACGCGTTTTCTTCAGGCGGCGCTCGATTCCGGCGCGAAGAAGGTGATCGTCGATAAGCGGGAATCACCTTGGATTACGAAGCCGCTTTTCTGCCGTTCCGAGCAGGAGGTGTTTTTCGAGGAGGGTGTGGAGGTTGTCGCGAAGCGCGGGGAGTTCCGCGCCAAGGACGACTGCCTTTTCATGCTGAACGGTCTGCACGACGTGAAACTCATCGGCGGAGGCAAGGGCGCCACGCTGCGGATGTGGCGCGAAGACTACCTCAAGCCGCCGTATCCCAAGGCGGAATGGCGGCACTGTGTGGCGATCCACGGGTGCTGCCGCGTGACGGTCGAGAACCTTGCGCTGCGCGATTCCGGAGGCGACGGTCTGTACGTGGGGCGGCTTCGGCGTTCCGGAAAGGGTGTCGAGCGAAGGGTTTCGCGCGACATTGTCGCGAGGGGCATCGTGTCGGACGGCAACGCGCGGCAGGGTTCGTCCATAACGGCGGTCGAGAATCTGCTCTACGAGAACTGCACCTTCTCCAACACCAGGGGGCGTCCGCCGCAGGACGGAATCGACATCGAACCGAACGGGAAATTCGATCCGATAGAGAACTGCGTTTTCCGTAACTGCCGATTCGAAAACAATGCGTCTTCGGGGTTTGCCATCGCCTGCTTCTCGCACGACGAGCAGAGCCGCCCGATCACGGTGACGCTTGAAGACTGCATGTTCACTGGAAACAAATGCTCATTTGCATACGCCCAGAACAAGCGAATAGCCAAAAAGCGCGGATGGAACCGGGCGCATGGGAGGGTTGTGTTGCGCAGATGCACATTCGACAGGGCGCGTGAGCACGCCGTAACGGTGCGCAAGCCCGGCGACTATCTTAAGTTCGAGATGGAGAACTGCACGATCCGCGACTGCTGTCAGAGCAATCCGCGTCTGCCGGATGTCACGTTCGACCATCTCTACGGCGACATTCCGCCGGTGGACGCGGTTTCGATCAGGAATCTGCAGATATTCCAGCCGGTCGATCGCTGCTGGGTGTCGTTCGACGATGTGGGGTACGGTGCGCCCAAGACGGAGAACTTTGTGGGCGACGTGACGGTAAAGTCGCCGGCCGGCACGAAGAGGATTGCCTTGGATGCGGCGTTCCGTGAATGGGCCTTTCCGGCATTCTGGGCGAAAGGAGAGCCGGGGCGTCGGCGTCCTGATGCGTGCGCGACCGTGGTCGACCGTGCTCCCGGTCGTTGCGTCGCGCTTTCGAGGCTTCGCGTGCGCGGCAATGTGCGCTACGTGTTCCATGCGGCAAAGGCAGGTAAGGTGCTCTTCAGGGGAAGGCTGGCGAAGATCGGGAAAAAGGCGGTGGAGGACGCGACGCTTGAGATGCGTCCGCTGAACGGAGGCGCCGCCGTGAAGGTGCGGGTTCCTGTCGGCAAGGCGGCAAAAGACATTGCCGTTGACGTGCCCGCCGCCGGATTCTACAGTCTGGGCGCCGATCTCGGCGGACATGCGTTCGTGCTGGAGGGATCGGAGGTGCCGGTGGGACTGGATGTCTCGGAGAGTCCGGTTGCGATTCAGGCATCCGCCGGCGACGTATGGTTTTCCGTGTACGGCGGCGAACCGTTCAACGTGATGGTCAGCGGACAGGGATGGGGCGAGCGCGTGGGCGCGGAGCTGTTCGATCCGTCTGGGACAAGCGTGTGGCGTGAGCCGACGGCGCTCTGGTGGCGCGGATGGCGGGGGCGCGGCTCTGTTGCGTCTGGGCTGTGGAGACTGCGTCTGACGCGGCCGAAGGAGGGGCGTCTCGAGGATTTCCGCGTGGACATGACGGGCGCCACGGGCGTTCTATTCCTTTCCTCCGACAAGCACTGGTAGTGCGGCGACCGCTATCTGGAGCCTCAGGCATGGTCTGGACGGGCATTGCTTTCCGCGTTGGATCAAACAGGCGTTTGAAAAGCCGGGTGAAAAGCAGTGACTGCACATCTTGATTTGCGGAGCGGGATTTCGTACAATATGCGGCATGAAGCGGAAAATAAAGTTTAAGCGAATTTTGCTGAAGCTCTCCGGAGAGGTCCTCGCCAACCGCGAGACCGGGGAGTGCATCGACCCGAAGAATCTGGCGTTCATGGCAGCGCGGGTCAAGAAGATTCATAAACTTGGATGCGAGGTGGGAATCGTCCTTGGCGGCGGTAACATCTTCCGGGGGCTTTCAGGGTCGCAGAATGGCGTGAACCGTGTTACGGGCGACTCCATGGGCATGCTCGCTACGATTATAAACGGCCTCGCAATGATGAACGCCCTGGAGTCCATCGGCGTGCCTACGCGCGTTATGACATCCATTGAGATGCCGAAGCTTGCCGAGCCGTTCATCCAGCGCAAGGCCATACGCCATTTCGAAAAGGGGCGCGTATGCATATTTGCGGGCGGCACAGGCAATCCATACTTCTCCACCGATTCCGCCGCTGCGCTCCGCGCAAGCGAAATCGGGGCCGATGTGCTTCTCAAGGCCACCAAGGTGGACGGCATCTACACCGCCGACCCCAAGAAGGACCCCAAGGCGAAGAAGTACCCATCGCTCAAGTACGAGACCGCGCTTGAAAAACGCCTGAAAGTCATGGACTCAGCCGCGTTCGCACTTTGCATGGACAACGACATTCCGATCGTCGTGTTCGATTTCTTCGACGGCAACGCCCTTGAACGTGTAGTCAAGGGTGAGTCGGTCGGAACGATCGTGAGCTAAGTCCTGACACAGGCGGATGAATTGAACTTCTGCAGGTCATCCGCCGCCAACCATCTATTCAGACAATAACCATCATTCACCAACTATCATGGATTTGACAGCACAGACAAACAAGATCGCAGCCCAGTCGGAGCTTGTGAAGAAGATTCGTGAAGAGGTCGGCAAGGTGATTGTCGGCCAAGAGCGCCTTATAGACCGTCTCATACTCGCCCTTGTAACAGACGGGCATATTCTTCTTGAAGGCGTACCGGGCTTGGCGAAGACGCTCAGCGTCAACACGCTTGCCAAGGCGCTTGGACTGGACTTCAAGCGGATATCTTTCACGCCTGACCTTCTTCCTGCCGATGTTGTCGGAACTCTGGTATACTCTCCGAAGACTGGTGAGTTCTCCCCGAAGAAGGGCCCGGTCTTTACAAACCTGCTTCTTGCGGACGAGATAAACCGCGCTCCCGCAAAGGTGCAGAGCGCTCTACTTGAGTCAATGCAGGAGCGTCAGGTGACGATCGGCGACGAAACGTACCGTCTGCCACAGCCGTTTCTTGTGCTCGCCACACAGAACCCTATAGAGCAAGAGGGGACTTATCCGCTTCCCGAGGCGCAGGTTGACCGTTTCATGTTCAAGTGTCTGGTGGAGACTCCGTCCAAGGCAGACGAGCGCAGGATCATGGAGCGGTTTGCCCAAGGGGCGAAAGCTCCGGAAGCCGAGTCTGTCGCCACTCCAGAAGCGATTGCGGAATTGCGCGATACGCTCAAAGAGGTCTATTGCGACGAGAAGGTCGGGGACTATATCCTCGATATAGTTTTTGCGACGCGTGAACCGGAGAACGTGAAAGGACTTGAGGCTCTCAAGGAGCAGATACAGGTCGGCGCTTCTCCCCGTGCGACGTTGGCACTCAACAAGGCTGCGCGCGCTAATGCGTTGGTGAACGGTCGTGCATATGCCACGCCGCAGGATGTAAAATCCGTTGTGTATGATGTGCTTCGCCACCGAATTCTCCTCACTTACGAGGCAGAAGCGGAGAACATTACAAGCGACAAGATCATAGACAAGATTCTTTCCGTGATTCCTGTTCCGTAACAGGAAATCTGACGATTCGACTAATCAAACCTTTTCAGGGGCTGAGTCCAAATACTCCAGGGGTTGCCACCAGGCCGCTGCAGTAGTGCGTTTTCTTTCGCGTACAACGCCAGAATCTCCAAAATATCATAGAGAGCAATCAGGTCTGATTAGGTGCGTTTGGTTTCGCAGACCATCCCTATTCGCCGCCCGATGAGGATTTTGTTCGCGAAGACGTATGTCCGTGTCTGCTTTATGGTAAAATACGGAAATTAATTTCAATGAAGGTGAATGTAATCATGCAGCTTGTCACAGAACAGATTCAGAAGTCCATGGAGGGATCGTCATGGATCCGCAAGATGTTTGAGAAAGGTCTGGAACTGAAGATGCGCTATGGCGCGGACGCGGTCTGCGACTTCTCCCTCGGCAATCCGGATGTGCCGCCGCCTGCCGCCACAAAGGATGCGCTAGAGGCCATTGCCGCAGATGCGGTGAAACCGCTCGGTCTCGGATACTGTCCGAATGCGGGCATACCGTCCGTCCGTGAAGCGATGGCGGACTACATCAACCGGCAGCAGGGGATCGCGGATTCCCCGACGCGCTGCGATGCAAGCCACGTTGTGATGACCGTAGGCGCGGCTGGCGCGCTCGTCTCGTTCTTCCGCGCTGTCATCGAGCCGGGCGACGAGGTCGTGTGTCCCGCTCCATATTTCGTGGAATACGGCAGCTATTGCGGACACTTCGGCGGCGTTCTCAAGACGGTGCCTTCGAAAAGCGACGACTTTTCGCCGGACATTGATGGCCTTGCGGCGGCGATCACGCCCAAGACGCGTGCGTTGCTCGTGAACTCCCCGAACAATCCGACCGGCGCGATCTATTCGGCTGAGACGATGGCGAGGATATCCAGGCTTGTGGATGACGTCAACGCCGCCCGTGGCGAATCTGGGCGTCCGCTCTACCTGCTCTCGGATGAACCGTACCGCGCGTTCGCGTATGACGGAGTGGAGGTCGCGCCAGTCCTTCCTCTCACCAAATGGAGCATTGTGCTCGGCTCATTCTCCAAGACACTGTCGCTTGCCGGCGAACGCATCGGCTACATTGCGCTCAACCCCGCAATGCCGGACGTCGCAACGCTCACGGCCGCCGTCACGCTAACGAACCGCACGCTCGGTTTCGTGAATGCGCCCGTGATCGGGCAGCGCATGGTCGCCTCGCTCCTGGATTCGACCGTCGATCTCGGAATCTACGACCGGCGCCGCAAGTTGATGGCTGAGGTCCTTTCCGCGGCGGGCATTGAGTTTGCGATGCCGAAGGGCGCGTTCTATTTCTTCGTGAAGGCGCCGGGCGGGGACGACATCGCGTTCACCGATGCGCTGTACGAGGAACGGATACTGGTCGTCCCCGGGCGCGGCTTTGGCGGACCTGGCCATGTGCGCCTTTCCTGCTCCGTCGATGAACGGATCATAGCCCGTTCGGCGGAAGGTTTCAAGAAAGCCGTATCGAGGATGTCGTAATGCTGTACTGGCTTTCATATGCTCTGGAGGATCATTTCGGGCCGTTCCGCCTGCTCCGGTCCCATGTGCTGCTGCTTTCGTTCGGGACGTTCCTCTCTGCGTTCCTGACCTGGTACATGCTTCCGAAGCTGTGGCATCTCATGCCGCATGACCATGGCAAGGCGATCCTCGGCAAGGACGGCATGGCGTCCGCCGGGAAGCCGACCGGGGCGGGCGTGATCGTAACCCTTGTCGCATTGCCGGCGATCATTCTGTGTGCGCCGCTTTCCGTGTGCGACATGGGTGTCGTGCTGTGCATGTATGCGGCGATGGCGTTCGGATTCCTCGACGACGCCTCTTCGGTCCCGTGGGGTCAGCTGAAGAAGGGTCTGCTGGACATGGTCGTCTCACTGGGTGCGGCGATGTTTCTGTATGCAGGGCAGGGCGGCGATGTGTGGCTTCCGCTCGCGAAGACGGTCTGGGAACTTCCGTGGTGGCTGTACATTCCCGGCGCCGGCTTCCTGCTCTGGTTCACGATGAATGCGACAAACTGCTCCGATGGCGTGGACGGGCTTGCGGGATCGCTCACGCTCATTTCCCTTGTGTGTCTTGCGGGTCTGCTCTATCTGGTCATCGGCTACGCCCCCGTTGCGAAATACATGCTGCTCCCTTTCAATCCGCAGGCCGCGCGCTGGGCCATATTGCTGATGACGGTGACTGGAGCCCTGTGCGGATATCTCTGGTGGAACGCCGAACCGTCGAAGGTTCTGATGGGCGACGCCGGCAGCCGCTTTCTGGGGCTTCTGGTCGGCGTAGGCGTGCTGGTCACGGGGAACCCGGTTCTCGTTTTTGCTGTCGCGCCGATCGTTCTTGTCAATGGCGGCGGCGGACTCGGAAAGCTCGTGCTTCTGCGCATGCTAAAGCGATTCGGGCTGGAAGTGCGCCATCCCAGCATGCTGACGGAGCTTGAGCAGGCGGCCCAGTCTCCGGTGGTGCGCATGATCCATTCTGTCCGTTTCCCGCTTCATGACCACTGCAAGCGGATTCTCAAGTGGTCCAATGCGCAGGTGCTGATGCGGTTCATGCTTATGCAGGCGTTTCTTACGCCTCTGCTGTTTATCCTCATGCTCAAGGTACGCTGATGGCGGAGATGTTCGAGCGCAGCGCATATCTGCTCGCCGGGCCTACGGCCTCAGGCAAGTCGGCGATTGCCGCAGTCCTGGCGCGCGAGATGGGGGCCGTGATCCTGTCCGCCGATTCAATGCTCGTCTACAGGGGCATGGATCTCGGCACCGCCAAACCGCCGCCGGAGGAGATAGCCGAGTTCAGGATGGGAGGTGTCGATCTGGTGACGCCGGCGGAGGAGTTTTCGTCCGGCGCGTGGCTGCGGGCGGCGGCGGAATGGGCGAAGTCCATTCCCGAGGATACGCCAATCGTGATTGTCGGAGGCACGGGATTGTACTTCTCCGCGCTTCTCCGCGGACTCGACCGCGCCTGGACCAGTCCGCCGCCCGAGTACCCGGTGCTCAAGATCGACCGTGCCGTCGTCAGGAAGCGCATAGCGGACAGGCTGGACGCGATGTTCCTCTCCGGGCTGGAGGAGGAGAAGCGCAGACTTCACGAACTCTATCCCGTTTGGTCTAAGACGGCCGCGCTCGCCATAGGATACCGTGAAGGCGACGACCGGGAGAGGATATTCATCCGCACGTGCCAGCTCGCGAAGCGCCAGGATACGTGGTTCCGGCATCAGGCGAGCGCGATATACGTGGAGCCGACGGTTGAGGCGGTGCGAGAGTGCTGGGGTTCGCGCGGACCATGGAAGGTCGTTTTCGGATGCTGAGGCCGGGGTGCCCATGACGTTTTCACTCGCACCGATAGCCGGTTTCACGAATGCGGCGTTTCGCCTGATGGCGACGCGCGGAGGTGCGGACCTGACATACACGGAAATGGTGTCCGCCGCCGGCCTTGCGCATGGATCGTCGCCCACCCGTCATCTGATGGAGGTGCTGCCGGGGGAAGGGCCTGTTGCCTGCCAGCTGTTCGGCTCTAAGGCGGATGAACTTGCCTTTTCGACGCGTGAAGCGGTGGCTTTGAACAGGTTTGTCGAGGTCAATCTCAACGCGGGATGTCCGGTGCCGAGAATCGTGCGCGAAGGGGCGGGCTCGTCCCTGGTCAAGAATCCCCGGCTGGTGAATGAACTGCTTTCCGCGATGGTTGCGGAATCCGGCGGAGTCCCTGTTACGCTGAAGACACGCCCCGGACCTCGCCCCGACAAGGTGCTGATGCTTGAGCTTCTGGATGCCGCCGAGACGGCGGGTGCGAAAGGATTGATACTCCATGCGCGGTTCACTTCACAGAACCACGGTGGCGAGGTGCATCTTGATCTTCTATCGGAGCTTGCCGGAAGGGCGAAGATCCCCGTCTCCGGCAATGGCGGCGTTGTTGACGCCAAGACGGCTGAGGCGATGGCGGCGACCGGCGTATCCTCGATCATGGTGGGGCGCGGCGCACTCTCCGATCCGTACATATTCTCGAAACTGAAAGGTGTTGAGTTCGAGCAGCCGTCTGCGGAATGTCTTTTCCGCGGAAACCTCGATGCGTTGATCGCCTTGCATGCGCAGATATCGGAGCGTTTCCCGTCTGACAGGATGCCTTCGCTGGACTTCTGGGTTGCGGGGGCTGTACGCACGCATCTTTTCCGCTATTTTGCCGGGATGCGGGGGGCCGGAGAATTCCGCCGTCGATTGATGTCGCTCCGTACCTTGGACGAGATTCTGGAGACTGCCAGATTCCAGCCATCCCTTTGACTGGAGTTTACCCATTTTTTTCGGGCATGAAAATCACCACACGTCCATAAATAAAGGGTGAAGTGCCAGTTTCCGCTTTGCGATAACTGAAAAATTGCCTGTGGGTGCGCCGTATGGAGTGCCTTCGAATCAGCGGCAATTGCTCCGCTTGGCGGCGGAGGTGTTTTCGGGTCTCTCCCTTCAGGCGGCACTCGTTCGGCGCGCCTGTCATCATCCGGTCGGCTCGTGATCGCCTGC
>JAZOAC010000093.1:0-33557 GCA_045595285.1 Kiritimatiellia bacterium
TTCCTTTTAGTAATATTCGTTATAAGGCAGAGTGAATGCAACCCCCGCCTATAAGGCGGATTCAATGCAACTATGCCGTACGACAAAGTAAATGCGACGCCCCGCTTCGCGGGTAGTCGCATTTACTTTGTCTTGTCACCCAGTCTTAATTTTCGGCCAGCAGCCCTTGATAGAAACGACTGAATTTGATTTAATATACCGCCAATGAACCAGTCAGAAAGACGCACATCATACGAATCGGCGAGATCGCTTCTCGGGAAGTCCAAATCCATCCTGATATCGGGCCATTTGAGCCCCGACGGTGATTCCCTTGGATCGATGATCGCCCTTGCGCGCATGCTCTGCGCCGCCGGGAAACAGGCTGTCGCAACCGCAGACGTCAAGGCTTTGGGCAAGCCGGGATTCCTTGAAGGGACAGAGGACATTCTTCCGCTCAGGAAGCTCAAGCGCAAGAAATTCGATCTTTTCATCTATGTGGACGCGTCCGCTCCGGATAGATTGCCGCCGGAGGTGCGCCCGTTCGCGGAAAAGCTCCCCACTCTCACCATCGACCACCACGCAACCAGCGAACCGAAGGGCGTTTCGATACTCGACCCGACGGCAAGCTCTGCAGGTGAACTTGTGTGGCAGTTCGCAAAATGGATGGAATGGCCTATCGACAAGGCCACCGCCGAGGCGCTGTGGGTTGCGATAGTGACCGACACCGGCAGGTTTGCGTACGACTCCGTAACGCCAAACACGATGCGCGCGGCGACGGACCTTCTCAAGCGCGGCGTGCGCACATCTTTCATAAACGACATCCTGTACAACTCCTTCCCTATGAAGGCGATGGAGCTCAAGCGCAGGGCATGGCGCTCTCTCCACGTGTGGAAGAACAGGAAGGTCGCCGAAGTGACGCTCTCCCGCGACGATTTCCGCGAGGTGCGCGGCACAAAGGCTGAGGCGGAGGATGTCGTGGAGATTCCGCGTTCCGTCGCCGGAAACCAGATAGCGCTGTTCTTCTACCAGATACCCGACCGCACCCGCGAAATCAGGGTGTCGATCCGCACCCGCTCAATGCACGATGCCACGGTCCTCGCCAAACAGTTCGGCGGCGGCGGACACGTCAGGGCGGCGGGATGCACCGTCAAGGGAAGCATGGCGTCGGCGAAGCGTCTGGTTCGCCGCGCCGTAAAGGAAATGCTGCAGAAAAAATGAAAGCTCTGATACTGACCGACGGCAAGGCTGGACACGAAAACCAATCCAAGGCTTTCGCGCGCGGAGTCGGCTGTGAATTCGACATCCTTTCCGTTCGCTTCAAATCCAAGGCGGCGAAGGCGCTTTCATACCTTCTGGACAATCTCGGAATACGCACCACCGCCCTTTTCGACGGTTTCGAAGAAAAGCTTGAAGATTGCGGATACTGCGCAGTGCTCGGAACAGGCTCGGGCACATTCTATGCGGCAAAAACCATCGCAAGGCGTCTAAATGTCCCGTGCGGAGTCGTTCTGCTGCCACGCGGATACAGCATCGGATCCTTCGACTGCATACTTGCCCCAGCATTCGACAATCCCCCTTCCGCGCCGAACATAATAGAGATCCCCGTCAATCTTGTGGCGGCAGATACATCTTTCTACGAAGCCGGGGTCAAGGCATTCCGCGAAAAGCGCAATGGCGAGACCGAATCCAAAAACGCCGTGGCCGTAATCGTAGGCGGACCGAACAAGTGTTCGACCATGACGCCGGAATGGATGCGGTCGCAGCTTGAAGGGATATTCTCGGTCCACAAGGCCGTCGGCCACGAGATCTGGGTGACAACCTCGCGCAGGACACCGCCGGAGGTGGAGGCCGTGGTGGACTCGTTCCCGTTCGACTACAAGCTTCTCTACTCTAGAGACCATTTCAACCCGATCCCCGCTTTCGTATCCCTTGCGTCGCACCTGTATGTGACCGCAGAATCGACCGGCATGCTGTCCGAAGCATGCTCGTTCGGCAAGGCGGAGGTGCATGTCATGGATAATCTTCTCCCCGGTCCGCACAAGTTCAGACGCTTCGCCGAGACATGCGCCAGACTCGGGACGGAGAAAGTGGACCTTTCCGACCGATTTGCCGCCGCAAAGTCCCTTCTTGGCCTCAGCTGACCGGGTGCTGCAATGCTGAAGACCGGACGCAACTATCTCGACGGAATTCCGGTGGATGTGGAGCGCAAGCGAATTCGCCGCATCAACATACGCATCGGCACGGACGGAACCATACACCTTTCCGTCCCCAAATGGTGGGCTACGCTCGCCGAGGGAGAGGCGTTTCTGCGTTCAAAGTGGAAATGGGCGGTCTCCGCCCGGACGAAATTGATGTCCTCACCGGCTGCAATACGCCGCCCGCCGACACCGGAACAGCTTCACCGTCTTCGCACCGTTCTTGGCGAACTGAACGGGCAATGGGCGATGCGCCTCGGAGAACCCGATGTGTCATGGAAACTGCGGACAATGAAGACGCTGTGGGGATCGTGCCATTTCCGCAAACGGATCATCACCTACAACACGGAACTTGCGCATGCGCCACGTGAACTTGTGGAGTACGTCGTGGTGCATGAGCTGACCCATCTGAAGGCGCACGACCACGGACCGAACTTCTACGCACTGATGGACGTTCGGCTCCCTGACTGGAAATATCTGCGCCGCCGCCTCGCAAAAAGGGACTTCAGCGACACTCTCCAGCCATTGACATGAGCGACCGCATTGCTTCGTATGGTTTCGCACTTTGGCACACCGCCCTGACGACTGCAAAATTGCGGGCGCCGGCCGCGAGTACGGCAGGGAGACGTTGCGCGTCTATGCCGCCGATCGCAACCGCAGGATGTGCGGCGGCGGCGATCATATTGCCCATTGTCTCCAGACCAAGCGTTGGATCCGGTATATCCTTCGTTGGCGTGGCGTATACCGGCCCGACACCGATGTAGTCTATGGGTTGGCCCGTCGAGGCGCGGACCTGATCCATATTGTGCGTCGAAAGCCCCACAATGCGCAGTTCGGGAAAACGCTTGCGCACTTCCGTCGGCGAAATGTCGTCCTGTCCGACATGCACGCCGTCCGCACCGACATCAGCGGCCATCTGCGGATCGTCGTTCACGATGAACAGCGTATCTGTACCGTCCGTCACTCTGCGCATCTCACGCGCCTCGCGAAGGATATCCTCACGAGACGCATGCTTCATGCGCAACTGAATAATCTTCACACCCGCCTTTACCGCAGCCTCCGCGCATTTGGCGTAGCCCACAACAGGATCGGTGATCACAAGATACAGCCCGAAGTCATTCATTTTCCAAGGTCCTCAAGGATTATTTTCGCGATCTTGCGTCCACTCTTGAACATGCCGCCGAATATCGGCCCCATGCGGAACCCTCCCTGCACATTGTTCGCCGCCATGCCCGATGCGTACAGGCCGGGATACAGGCGCTTAGTGTTTTCGACAGTGGTGCGCTCCCCATCCTCCATCCACATCGGCTTCTCGCCCATGACGGCTCCGGTGGGCGAATCGATCTTCACGCCCGCCTTGTTTACGGCCTTGTTTATTATTTCGCTGGGATGGCCTGTCCCGTCTATCAGCGCTCGGGCCGATATGACAATCGGATCCACATGCATGTCGAGACGCGCCACCGGATTCCAGTTTATCACAACCCCGCACACGACCCCGTCATGAATCACGATATCCTCGACCCTCACTGCATTGAAAATGACCGCACCCGCCTTGCGCGCGCCAAAGATAAGTCCGGACGCCATCTCCACAGAATCGACGGTATGGTAGTTTTCATCTACAGGAACTGTTGTTATCCCGAATTCGTGAAGGATGTCCGCACCGTCATTCTGCACGACAACCTCGTTCATCAGCATTCCGCCGCCCCAGGTTCCGCCGCCGGGCGCAAGCTTGGATTCGAACACGGCAACCTTGCATCCGGCAAGCGCGAGATCGCGCGCCGCTACAAGTCCGGAAGGACCCGCACCGACAATCGCAACATCGACGGCGAGGTTGTTTTCAAGCTTCCTGAAATAGCTCCGCACAATTGCGGCGGATATTGTTTCTTCCATGTGTTTCATTGTTTTCCTTTCGTCTGTTTGATTAATTGATAGTTGGCAGATGGTATTTGGCAGATGGTAAATGATAGTTGGTAGTTGCTTACCCTTTACCCTTCATCCATTGCCCTTCACTCATTAACTCTTTACCCCTTACCCCACTCCCCAAAACCCCACAGTTAGCGCCGACAAAATACGAATTGGTGATGGCTTGATGGACATAGTTCTTTGCACCCTCGACAGCAGTGCGAATATCGGCGCCTAAAGCCAGTTCTGCGGTAATGGCGGACGCCAAAGAGCATCCCGTTCCATGCGTTGACACAGGATTCACTATCCACGGCAGGGAAAAAGCCGTGAATTCGGCACCGTCAAAGAGCAGGTCCGCCGCAACACCGGAACTCCCGTCCGAATGGCCGCCCTTCACAAGAACCGAGCATCCATAAGTACCGTTCAGGCGTTTTGCAGCCTCCTTCATGTCATTCATTCCTGATATGCGGACATCGGCAAGGATTTCCGTTTCCGGGATGTTCGGTGTTATTATTCGCGCCAACGGAAGAAGTTTTTTCTTCAACATATCCACGGCGGCATCATCCGTCAGGCGGGCACCACTTGTCGCAACCATGACCGGATCTATCACCTTGTCGATTTCCGGATGGTGCCGCAGTCTTCCGGCGACAGCCTCAATAACGGATGGATCTGACAGCATCCCGGTCTTTAGAGACGCTATAGAGTACGTGCCCAGCACGGCATCCAACTGAGCAGAGACGAAATCCGCGGGCACATGGTGTATGCCATACACACCATTTGGATTTTGAGCAGTAAGCGCGGCGAACACCGTGCATCCATGAAGCCGATAGCCATGGAATACACGAAGATCCGCCTGCACACCGGCATTGCCGCCGCTGTCGCTTCCGGCAATAGTCAAACAACAAGGATGTATTCTATCCATTTTCCTCCGCAGGCATTATCCTGATCAGGTTGACGGGTATTTTCTCAGCATCCGGACATCCATCCGGTAGCACCCCGATATGGCGCGTATTATATCACAACAATGAGTCTATGCATTCATTGTGAGAAAATCTCCCGATCTCACTTGGGCGAGGAGCGAAGCGGGGATGCGCCTAAGTGTCGCCGACACGCCTGTGCTTTTTTGCGTTTGGCTATGCGGGCAATTATGCGGGACGCGCCCAGGTTCTTGCAGCCGAGCGCAAGAAGGAGTTTCCCGACCGGATGGCGGGATTCCGCCTTGATCTCCAGTATCTCAATCCCTTCACGCCTGCAGAGATTCTCAAAATCCTTGAGGGTGATGAGATGGATGTTTGGTGTGTCATACCACTGGAATGGAAGCTGCTTGGAGACGGGAAGGTGTCCGCAAAGCCCAAGCGTGAGGCGGATCCGGTAGGCGGCGAAGTTCGGGAACGAGACTATCGCCTCGTCCGCAAGGCGCAGAGCCTCATGGAGAAGCCCGCGCGGATTCTTTACCACCTGAAGCGTCTCGGAGCATATCGCCATGTCGTAATGCCCGTCGGGAACAAGGGATATGCCCTCGTCGGCATCCTCCCAGAGAAGCGTATTGCCGTCTGCGATGGCCTCTTCAAACTCAGTGACGCTGATATCGACGCCGTCGCCCGTGACATTGCGGTTCTTCTTGAGGACATTGAGCAGTGTGCCGTCGCCGCAGCCGATGTCTATGACGTGCGAACCGTCCCTGACCATAGAAAGGACGGCCGCATGCTGGCGTTCCTGCCACTTCATCACCTTTGGCTTCCGGTCGCCGAGGAAGCCGCCGACAAGACGAGACAGGTCGTCGATATGCGTAAGGAACGCATCGTGCCCAGTGCCGATCTCCAGATGGCAGTAGCTGACGGGCTTGTTGTTGCGGACAAGCGCCTCGACGATGTCGCGGGACTGCCAGTCGGCGAAAAGAACGTCGCCAGAAAGCGAAATTACGAGAGTCTTGCACGTGACCCTGGCACATGCCGCATCAAGCGAACCGTATGGTGCGCCCGCGTCGAAAAGATCCATGGATCTCGTTATGTGCAGGTAACTGTTCGCGTCAAAACGCTTGAGGAACTTGTCCGCCTGATATGCAAGATAGCTCTCGATCTGGAAGAACGTCCTGAAGTCGCGTACCCTGCGGTCCCGACACTCGTCCGGTTCCTCAAGCCAGTTGCGCTGAAGTTCGCGCTGGAACTTCTCCTGAAGAAGCTCCCGAGAAAGATAGGTGATATGGGCGAGCTGACGGGCCGCCGCAAGACCCTTCTTTGGTCCGTGACCGTCGCCAATGTCGTAATAGTCGCCACGATTCCAGTCGGGGTCGTCGGTTATTGCGCTGCGCCCCACCACATCGAACGCCAGCGCCTGCGTGTTAAGCGAGGCCGATGAAGCTATCACGCAGGCGCGATCCATCTCTCCCGGACAGCGCGTGATCCAATCCATCACCTGCATGCCGCCAAAGCTGCCGCCGACCAGTCCAGCCAGATGCTTGACACCACGCTGGGCAAGGAACATGCGATAGACGTCGACTGCATCAGAAAAATCGTATCTCGGGAATTTGCTTCCGTAGGGTTTCCCCGTATCCGGGTTCACGGAGGACGGCCCCGTGGTGCCGCTGCATCCGCCAAGGACGTTCGCGCAGATTACATGGTAGCGGTTGGTGTCGATGGCGCGCCCCGGCCCGACCATACCCTCCCACCAGCCACTTGGACTTGTTTCGCCCGGGCGAATTCCGGCCACATGGGCGTCTCCGGTCAAGGCATGGCAGATGAACACCACATTGTCGAGTTCAGGGCGTATCGCCCCGCACTCTTCATATGCCACGTCTATGCGTTTGAGTATGCCGCCAGTACGGAGCTTGAATCCACCTTCCGGAAGCTGAAGCGCCATCGACCTCTGCTCTACGACACCAACGCCACTATCTGTCTTGTTCTCTGCCATTTTGAGATGATAACCTACTACCTGTCCTCAATAGACGGAACGGTTCCTTTCTTTAAATGGTGCAATTATACCACATATGCTCATGCATTGAACATTCCTGCAAAAACATCGTCGCTCAGGACTGAATGCAGGCAAAAGACGAAAAACTCTTGCGGCAAATCGTGTTTCCCCATATAATACGCGCCGAACACCTCTTAAGGAGATAGAGCACATGAACAAACCAGTCAAAACCGCAGTTTCACTTGTTATCGCAGCGGCAGTACTTGCCGGTGGAGTACGCTATCTGTGGTCTATCCGCCAAACGAAGGAGATGGATCGCGAAAAGTCCAAGACCGTCCGGCGCGAATTCCGCAAGGCTCCGCTCGATGAGGCCGCATCCCGTCTCGAGAAGCTCTATACCGAAAAATTCTTCACAGTCCGTTTCGGCAAAGCATTCCCATATCTCCGCATGGGCAACGAGCCCAAGGTCTCGTACGACTTCATCGGTCTTCTCGCCGAAGAGGCGTTCATCCGTCTTGCAGGCGACGTGAAATCCCCCAAGACCGATACCGACCGCCGCATCAAGGAACTTATCGTGTTCGCAGCCAAGATGATTGAGGACGGCAAGCTTTCCAAGTCCGCATCGAACTCTTTGCGTGAACGCCGACTCGACGGGCTCTTCCTCATCGGCGACTATGACGGCGCGGTTGCAATGCTTGATGAAGGTCTTGACGGACGTACCCCCGAATGGTGTAGGAGCACCGCCGCAAAGCTCCGTGCCCACAAGGCGATGGAGACGGGAGACAAGAACGAGGCGATAAAACAGCTCTCTGTGTTCATCGACTACATGCTCTCCGACGAGATGAAGGATTTTGAGGACTCCGACCCGGCCAACGGCGTCGTCTACTCGCGCGAATGGGTCGCAGCAAAGAACTATATGCGCTGCGCCACGCTCTCCGGAGAGGCTGGAGACGCAAAGGCGAAGACCGAATTCATGGAGAAGGCGAAGCCACTCTACAAGACTGCCCTCGAAAAGGCCAAGGATGACGAAATCTCCGTCAAAGAACTCAAGCAGGAAATGAAGTCGTACGGCCTGTGAAGTTTGCGTTTCTTTTCGTAGACGGCGTCGGCCTAAAGCCGCCAGCGGCCGACAATCCTGTAAATCCCGAGGTTTGTCCGGCCCTTTGCCGCCTCATGCAGCGGCACTGCGTCCCGATCGACGCCAATCTCGGCGTCGATGGGCTTCCTCAGTCCGCAACAGGTCAGGCCACTATGTTCACGGGCGTGAACGCCTCGAAACACATGGGGCGGCATTGCGAAGGATTTCCCGGTCCGGGGTTGCGCGATCTGGTTCGGCAGGACAATCTTTTCCTGCAGCTCAGGGCACGCGGAAAGAAAGTCAAGTTCGCAGACGCATTCCTCGTGGAATCCGCCGACGAACTTGAGTCCCGCAGATTCAAATCCGTGACCACAATCATGGCTCTCACAGCACCGGAGACGATATCCACAATTTCAGATCTCTCCGATGACGATGCGGTCCTGCAGGATCTCACTCGGACGACTATCCGTGACCGCTATCCAAACATCCCAGAGATCAGTCCCATTGACGCTGCCCATCATCTGTTCGACGTAATGAGGGCCTACGACTTCACGCTTTTCGAATATTTCCAGACAGATGCCGCCGGCCACACGCTCGATTACGAACGGGCCTGCTCCGTCCTCAGGGAATACGATGCGTTTCTCTCAACTCTCATGCGATTCACCCAGGCCGCAGGCATAACGCTTCTGATAACATCCGATCACGGCAACATCGAGTCCATGAGCGAACGCGGCCATACGCGCAACCCGGTCCCATTCATATCATTCGGCCCCAAGGAGGCCGAGATCAGGGCAAATGTCAAGTCACTCGTGGACGTTACACCAACAATTCTTGAGTTTATCTGACCCCGGGAAGAACACCGACGGCACAAAACTCCGCCATCGGTTCGTAAACGCGAACATACACCAAAAACACGCCGCAACTATCTGCCCAATGCACGCTTTATGTACGGGAAATAGGATTTCGTGTAGACAATGAACGAGTAGATGTTCAGCAGTATGAGAAATCCTTCAATGGCAAAGCAGACATGCAACCCCACTGAAATGGCGCAATCGGACCACCAGCGGTGAAACGCAAGGTATATGTAGATGAATCCGGCGCAGGGGAAGGAAAGCGCTGTACGGACCTTCCCAAGCCACATCGCTCCGACATCCGCATGGTACATTGTCGCCACAGACCGAAGAAACGTCACCCACTGATCGCGGAGTATCCACAAAACCGTGAACACAAGGAGCGTGAGCGCGTGGGCGGAAGACTCTCCCTGCACGGCGGCCAGCCAAACCAGGGACGGAAACGCAACGATGAAGTACACCTTGTCCATCAACGGATCTGCCATTTTGCCGAAGTCGGAGACCACCCCCCATCTGCGGGCGAGCAGACCGTCAAACAAATCGGAGAAACCCGCCGCTCCTGCCGCAATGCAGGCCAATATCGGACAGAACGGCGAATCACCGAACTGCCCCGCCACCGCAAACGCTAGATATAGAAATATCAACGGGACGCGCGAAAACGTCAACGCGTTGACGAAAAGGCTCTTTGCTGATTTGGCTCTCATGATTCCTTGCGCAAGGCATCCTGCAGTTCACCGACCTTCACGGCCACCGATTCAAGACGTATCTCCAACGCCTCCGCGCGCGCTTCGGCACGCTGAAGCAGACGCCTTGTCGCGAACAGTTGCTTCAGCAGTTCGCCCGCGTCAAGATCGAGGTCTGATATCTTCATGCCGTCAGGGATGGGCACAAGAACAGACTCGTCGCATTCCGAGCAGTTGATCTGAAGCCCCGCGCCCCTGTAATCGATGCAGAGATTGTGTCCGCAATGCGGGCAATCAAACACAATGTCAGTATCCTGTATCTGGACATCCTGATTCTCCGCATCGGAATCTACGACTTCAATCTCTTCGCCGTTGTTATGGTCTTCCATAATCCACCTCCTTCTTGCCGCATAGTATAGTAAATCGCGTCTTCTTTATCAAGTCAGCGATCCGACATATATTCCGCTTACAGCTTCAGCAGCAGTTTCGCGTTGTCGCAGAATATCCTCTGCCGATCAGCCGGATCCGGACGAAACCTGCGCACCCAATCGGCAAGCTGCGTCTCGTCCCGCCAGAAATAGTCTGTCCCGAACACAATCCTGTCGGCCGGCCACTCCGCCATCACGCGTTGAGTCTCAGGATCGCTGTCGCACACGCTCAGGACCGCCGTGTCTATGTAGCATGTCGGAAACCCAAGCAATTCATCGGTCGCATGCGGCGGATTTCCGCCGCAGCCGCCGAGGTGCCCGGCGACGAATACGAGACCGGGAACGGCCCGCATGAGTGACGCAATCTGCGTCGGCCCGCATGTCATCGGAGATTCGGTGAAGCCGAGGTCCAGTCCGCAATGCGATATCACAAACAATCCCGCATCCCGCACCGCGCTGAAGAAGGGAACGACGCGCGGATCGTCAAGACGGAAATCCTGGTAGTAGGGATGGATCTTGATTCCCTTGAATCCCTCGTCGGCGATCTGCCTGAGATGGACCTCGAAATCCCTGTCCGCAGGATGCACGGAACAAAGCTGTACCAGGCGCTCTGCCGCTTCTTTCCCGAATACGCCGTCACGCATGGCCTTTGCCCGGTCCAGGATCACCTGGAACTGCGAAGGCTTTGTCGCGATCGAACATATGACCGACTTCGACACGCCAGCCTTGTCCATGTCCGAAAGCTGCGTAGCCAGAGTGCCGTCGCCGACAGGCGTCATGCGCCCTTCCAGTTTGGCGACCATAACCTCCACGGCGCGAGGCGCAAGGGCATCGGGAAAATTATGCGTATGGAAATCTATTATCTCCCGGTTCATCATTGTGTCATTTCACCTTCGAGACGAGAAAAGCCGAGGCGTCGGCGGTGACGCGGTCCGTAAGCGCCGTCAGGCACCAGCTCTGCATGGCGTTCGCCGTGTTCTTTGACGACCCCGCCGGACTCAATATCGGCAGCGGCCCCCAAACCGCAACCTCGTAGCGCTGGGAATAGTCGTGGTGGAACACCATCTTACCCGTTTTGTTGTCGTATATCTTGAGCTTGGCCGTCCATGTCTGCACGGAATAGTCGGCGGAGAATATCGACAGAATCATCCACAGCGCCTCGATGCCTCTTTCCGAATCGGTTATGAATGGGCCGTTGAAATCGACATTGACGACATAGTCAGGCTGTTGCGTCTTGGTCGCAAAGCCTGCCGTCTCCATGCTTGTGTTCGCCCGCTCAAGGAAGAAATCCGTGTTGCGCACATGGGGGACATATGTCGAAGACGTCACCGTCGCGTAATGTCCCGGCGTCCATCCGTAGCGTCCGCGCGGGCGCCCGTTCACCCACACGGTTTCATGTCCGTAAACAGTCATGTAATCCAAGATCGTCGCGGCAAATCCCTGCAGCTTCACCGATACATCCCTGCCCTCAGGCAGTGCAGTGATCGAAGACTGAGGGAAACCGGTCTCCTTCACGGTGAAGCAACCGGCGATTGCAACCATCGCTACAGCGGCGGTAATCCTTTTCATTTTCTCTTTCCTTTCGCTTTAGGGGGATCAAGATAGCGGGACGGCGTACCGTCGTTTTTCGGCTGCCGCGCCTTCGTTCTTTCAAGATGCATCCGCACAAGGATGTTCGCCCTGCGCTTTTTCAGTTCCAGATCGTCGGGACGACGTTTCAGGAGGACATCGATCTGGCGTACCGCAATGTCGGGATGCCCGGCTGCATCAGCACAGTCTATCAACTCCAGTCTATGCGCATCCATCAGCGGATCCATCTCCACGGCCCTGGCAAACACGCGCGCCGCAGCCTTGTGGTGCCCGGCCTTCTTGAGGCACACGCCAAAGTTGTGTACTGTTGTGACATCCTTGGGGAACACCTCAAGCCGGTTCTCATAGCACCGCAAGGCACCATTCACGTTGCCGATGGCAAGATAGGATCTCGCCTCCTTGTCCAGCGCGTCCGAAAGTTCAATCAGTATCGGATCTCGGGGGTTCACCGAAGCAGCCTTGGCCCAGCATGCGATGGCGTTCGTCGCCATGCCCTTGTCGGCATAGTCAAATCCGAGCAGCGCCTCCCGCCGTGCCTCCTGCACAATCTCGTATCCGTCCTCGAAGTCAAGGAACATCTTCGCGTCCGCCCCGCCCCGCTCTATCCAGAGCGGAAACTTGACGTCAAACGGCGTGAAGCAAGCAACGTTCACGGAAGCCAAAGCACCCTTCCCCGCAGGACGGAACAGGACTCGCGGCGACGTAAAGAAGCCCCGGACGGCCCCGTATGCAGGCACATCGGCGAACGCGGGCGCGATATCGGAATAGTCGCCTACGTAGCATGCGAAGAGTGCGGCCGGCGTGTATATCCGCGCGGCGGCAAACCGCTCGAACATCCTGTCGTCCGAAAACAGAGTGTGAAGGCGATTGAAACTCAGTCTCACGGCCGGCGTAAGGCAATAGTCGAAACGTCCGAAGCACCAGACCCTGCAGCTTCCGTTTCTCGCCTTGAAATCCTCAAGCAGAGCCTTGAAGCGCGCAACGGTCATCACACGGGCGTCAACCGTCTCAAGCGCGTCACCGACACCAAGCGCGAGCGAGAAGAGCTCGGGATCCACCCTGGACGGCACGCCCCGTTCACACATGTTCCGATACGACTCCAACCCTGCGGGAATACACCACGGGAACAGACAGCTCGCCGCCGAAAGTCCGCAGAATGTCGAAAACTGCCGGTTGACATTCTCCTGGAGATACCACCACGCATGGCGGATCTTCGGGGTGGACACCAATCCCGCGATCGCATAGACGGCGATCAGTCCAACAATGACAAGATGTCGCTTGCGCATCTCTCCGTCGCCCCCCTTCTGCGTTCCACGGCCTTTTTCGCCCTTTCCCCGAGCGCACTGGCGCATTCATGCCGCACAGGATCAAAGAAACTCTTCAAAACCGCGCGAAGCCCGTTCTCGTCCTCGACCTGAACGATCGCATCCGCCGCCAAAAGGTCGCTCATAACCGGACGGAAGTTCTCGGTGTAAGGTCCGACAACCGTCGGAATTCCACACAGGCAAGGTTCAATCATGTTCTGCGAACCATGTGCACACAGGCTCTTTCCGACAAACGCCGCAGACGCGATTCCGAACAGTCCCATGAGTTCTCCCGTGGTATCGGCGAGAAACACAGGTCTCGGACCGGCATCCGGCATGGCGTCCGCCGTCGACTCTCCGCGAGATCTGCGGATGCAGCGGAATCCCGCCTTTGCGATGTTCTCCTCTACGGCATCCGCCTTCTCGAAATGGCGCGGCGCTATCACAAGCTTCACATCCGCAGGGAGTTCGGGAAGAATGCGCAGGAGAGCTTCATCCTCACCCGGCCAGGTGCTGCCGCCAAGAAGGATGCGTCCGTCACCCGCCCATGCTCGAAGTTCCGTCTCCTTCTCCGGGCGGCGTCTCGCCACATCGAACTTGAAGCTGCCCGTCACCTCCATGGTCGCACGGTCCGCACCGGCGGCAACAAGCCTGTCCGCATCAAGGTCGCTCTGCACGTATGTCTTGGTGAAGCATCTGAACACTTCACCGAAGAACCACCGCAGGGCCCTGTATCTTGGCGCACTTCGGTCGGATATGCGCGCATTGGCAAGGAACAGCGGAACGCGCCTGCGTTTCGCCTCGCGTATGAAGTTCGGCCATATCTCCGTCTCGGTTAGGATTATCGCCCTTGGCCGGATTGCGTCAAACGCCCTTTTGACAAGGCCGGGAAAGTCCAGAGGATTGTAGATCAGGATGTCCTGGTCCGACACTTCCTTCTCGGCTGTGCGCCAGCCGGTTGATGACGTGGTCGAAAACACAAACCGAATGGCCGGATCAGCCTTGCGCAATGCGCGCATCAACTGCCCTGCCACCTGCACTTCGCCTACGCTTACGGCATGTATCCATATCCGCGATGACTCTGCGCAGCCCGAGAGGTTTGCAAGCACATCCTCCGGATATTTGGCGAAACGGTCGCCCATGCGCGCCCGGTAGCCGCCTCGACGCTTCATGCGCAGAAGAAACGAAGGAAGCACGGCGACGTATGCAACCGAAAAGAGCGCGTTGTAGAGCAGCCACTTCATTGTCACTTGAGTCCCAACACCTTGTGAGTCTGGATTGAAATGGACCACGGCGGCCAGGGCGCCGTCTTGACGGAAACGGATGAATTGAGCCTGAGCATCAGGTTGAACGCCCGGCGGTAATGCATCTTTCCGTTCTCGTCGAGAGGCGAAATGTAATAGTCCGTGGCGGTGATGCTTTCGCGCATCTTGCGGCAGAATGACTCCATCTCGGTGCTTTCGGCGACAATCCGCACCTCATCAGCCTTCTTCAGAATCGAATCGCCGACATATTTCGCACGGTAGAGGTATTTCGGCGACACTGCCACATAGTCGAACAGCCCTATTTCAGGAATGGACTTCAAGCCGTTCGTCTCAAGCGCCAGCCAATACCCCTCATCCTTCAGTTTCGACAGCACATCCCCGAGCCCTACAACCATCGTCGGTTCGCCGCCTGTCACGACGACGGCGCGATTCTTCAGCTTCCGCACCTTCGCCATTATCTCCGCGAGCGTGAGCATCTCCTTGGTTTGACGGCGAGTGTCGCACCATGGGCAGCTGAGATTGCACCCGGCGAACCGTATGAAAGTCGCCGGAAGCCCGGTATTGCGGCCCTCTCCCTGTATGGTCGAGAATATCTCCCGCATCCTGTACTTCACTGGACCGCCTCCATCTCTCGCAGACAGCGCTTGCCGATCCTGCGCTCGATTCCTTCGCGCGGCTCGTCTTCGGGGGCGACCTTCATCGGCTCAAGTTCGTAGTCCGCGCCCTCAACAGCCTCCCACGCCGCAGAGTATATGGGAAGCCCCTGCCCGCGGAAGCGCGTCTCAAACTCAGTCCACGCCTCTGGGCCGCGCTCCATCGGCGGCACCTTGCGAAAAGCAGGCGTCTCGCGTTCCGCCGGCCGCAAGGCATCCCCGCATTCGAACGGAGGGAAGCACTCTTCCGTCACGAAACGAAAATACTCCCCATGATCCGTGGCGAACTCCAGTCTGCCGCCTGGCGCAAGACGCTTCCACAGAGCCTTGAGGAACATCGGACCGAAAAGACGGTGGCTATGGTGCTTCTTCTTCGGCCACGGATCCGGGAAAAACACATATACGGTGCGCACCGAATGGGCCGGCAGCAGATACCAGAACGTGTACAGCGCCTCAAGCCGGAGGACGTGCGCATTCGATATCTTCAGGCGGCGGCACTTGTCGTCAAAGGAATGGACGCGGCCAAGCATGCGTTCGATTCCGAGAAAATCCATTTCGGGATGGGCGGCGGCGCGTCCGGTGAGGAAACGCCCCTTGCCGCATCCGACCTCCACCTCAAGCGGACGGGATTCGGCAAAGGCAAGCGGCAACGGCTTGCAGGGATCTGACACTGTTATGATCATCGTTCTTCGATTCGGGCGGACATCTGCCGCATCATCATTTCTTGATCGCCTCAAGAAGCTTTTCAGGTGGAGGGATGGGACGGAAGGTGGTGGTCGAAACGAACGCATGCCTCGTGAATCCGGATACGAGAATCTGCGGATCGCCTTTCCTTCGGACCTCGCAGGCGATCTCTATGCGAACCCCCTTCTGGGACGCAACCGCAGCTGTGACCTCCAGAAGGTCGTCGTAGCGCGCAGGGCTGTGGTAGTTCACCTCGGCATGGGTGACGGGGAGCGCCCACCCTTCGCTCTCGCACTCCTTGTAGGTATAGCCGCATGCGCGCATCAGTTCATTGCGCGCACGCTCGAAAATCGTAAGGTAGTTGCCGTAGTAGACCACCCCCATCTGATCCGTATCCGCATACGGAACGCGATAATCCATGGTAATTGCTTTCATTGCCCTTGAATTATACCACATATTCGCGTGGAAGGTATCCTTTCCAGACTGAGGAAAACGAGGGAAATCGAACTGTCCTTTGACATCGTACGGAGCTGTTACGGCGAATCGGCTTCCGTCGAATCAATCCATGACACGGTCGAATTCGCCGCCGCCCTCACCACTCTCGCCGGCATCACCGGCATCGATGGTTCGATTCGGACGCACCTTCGGTCTCTCTCCGAAAAGAACCGTACCCAACCGGATCCATGTCGCCCCTTCCTCGACCGCAATGTGGTAGTCTCCGCTCATGCCCATCGAAAGATGGGGAAAACTCGCGTTGAACCTGGACTCCATCTCATCCCGGAGTTCCCTTAGCCTACGGAAGAACGGCCTCGTCTCCTCGACCATTTCCTCCGGAAAAAACGGCGCCATTGTCATGAACCCCTCAAGCGTAATCGACGGACACTTCTCAAACACATGCTCGACTGCTGCAGGAACATCCTCGAGTTTCATTCCGTCCTTGGAGCGCTCGCCGGATACGTTCACCTCAAGAAGCACTCTGGGGCGTTTTCCAAGTTCAGACGCAAGAAGCTCAATGCGGTCGAGAAGCGCGATGGAGTCCACCGAATGGAAACATTCGAACAACTCAAGCGCATGACGCACCTTGTTGCGCTGCAGATGCCCGATAAGGTGCCATTCAGGGCCGGAGACGGAGATCGGCTGCTTCCAGGCAGCCTCCTGAACCTTATTCTCCCCGACAATCCTGAGTCCGCTTTCCCAGGCCTCACGGACAACTTCTGCGCCATGCGTCTTTGTGACTGCAATTATCTCCACCTCTGCCGGATCCCGACCGACCTTCGCACAGGCGGCGGCGATCCGCGCTTTGACGCCTTCAAGAATCGTATCTATCGAATCCATGCCCTACCTCTTCAGCGTGAAATGCGGGAGCCGCGAAAGCGGGACCTTTACGGTAATCGTCTTCGGGCCGACAAACTCCTCGCCATCGTCTGCAATCCACGTTCCCGGAGGAATCACAACCTGGCGCTCCGTCTGTCCCTTCGTCACGACCGGGGCGACGAGAAGGTCCGTACCCATCATGAACTGGTCTCTAACCGAGGCATATCCCATGCCGGGATAGTTGTATTCGAGATTGCGGAGCATGGGTTCGCCGGTGTGTCCGCTCGCCCTCGCAAGCTCGACGAACCTGTCTGCAAACTTCTGTCTTGTGGCGACGGCGTCGCGTATGATCTTCTGCTGCTCACTGTCGAGGACACGCCACGGAGACGCGGAGAACTGCATCATCGGGCAGAGCGCATGGACCTGCGCGGAACGGATGAAAAGCTCCGCATCGAACGGAGCGCCAGGCAAGAACGCCGTCCAACTGCCGCCGCCTATCATGTCCGGGCACATGAACGGATGTCCGAGAAGGCCGCCGCTGATCATGTCCGGAACGAGTTTCTGCAGCTCGTTCCAATTGTGCCCCTTATCATGCAGACGCTCGACAACCGGCAGACCCTGAAATCGCCAGGCATTGCGGTACTCGCAAACAGGATAGTCAAGGCAGAACTTCGCGTAGGCCATGACCTGGTCTCCGCTGGAGGCCTTCTTGTCGTATGTGCCGTATCCCATAGCATAGAAATCGACCTCTCCACCATCGAATTTGAAGCCATCCGCACCAAAATCGCGCACAAGACCATCAAGCTGCTCCCTGAACCAGGCCTGCGCATTGGGGTGCGTAAGATCGAGAAGCGCGGAATAGCCGTTCCACCAGCGCACGGCCGCAGGTTTTCCGCCGTCCATGAGAAAACCACCCTTTGCAGGGTATCCCTTCACGTCATTGGGGTTGACGCCCCATGCAATCCTGCGAAATGCGGGTATGTCCATGCTGACCCACGGGCACATCCATAGGATGACCTTGAATCCCTGCGCATGAAGCCTGTCCATCATTCCCTTCGGATCCTTGAAGCGCGTGGGTTCAAACCGCCAGTCGCCATATCCAGCCTGCCATGTATCGTCGATCATCAGCACACCTGGAGGAAGACCATTGTCGAGCATGGACTGCGCATAGGCGAGAATGTCCTTTTCATTCTGGTTATACGTCAATTCAATCCATGTATTGTACTGAGGCGCAGAGAAGAACAGCAGATCCGGCGTTTTGCCGGAAGACGGGAACCATTTGTTCGCCGCATGCAGAAACGCCTCCTTCAGGTTTCTGCCGCCGCTTTCAGATATGATCTTGGCCGTGTCGCACGCCATCTTGATCGTGCCGTTTGTTATCGTGATGACCGTCTGGTCGTCACACCAGATCACGCGTCCCTTGTCGGAGACCAGCATTGACGTGAACTGATTGAAGAATCCCTGCTTTCTCAAATCCACCTTCAGTGCGGACTTCTCCGTGAACGGCATCTGCGAACCGAAATAGTTTGCGGCGCCCCACCAGTTCTCGCCATCAAGCATCTTCACGGATACAGCATCCGCAAAAGCGCAATACAGCCCCAATGTTGCCGTTGCGGCAGCGCACAGACATGTCTTCCCCATTGTTGCCCTCCTTTTTGGCCTTAACGCATTATGCGATTGTCTATGAGTCTTGTCTTTCCATCAAATGCAGCCAAAAGAACCGCGACTCCGGAACGGATCGACTTCGCCGGACGAAGATTGTCCGAATCGACAGCCTCCACATAGTCAACCGCGAGTCCATGCGCTTCAAGATTCTTAACAATGCGCCTTTTCTGGGCAGCCCATGCACCTGCCTTGACGGAGGCAAGCGACTGCGACAGCGCAAGCGCATTCTCCCTCTCGCGCCCGGAAAGATACGCATTGCGAGACGAAAGCGCCAGTCCAGAAGGCTCTCGCACAATCGGGGCCACCAGCACCTCTACGTCGAAATTGAGGTCGCGCACCATCCTGCGTATGATCGTCGCCTGCTGGAGATCCTTCTGTCCGAACACCGCGACATGCGGATGTACGATATTGAAAAGCTTGGCAACGACCGTGCACACTCCGCGGAAATGCCCGGGACGACGTGCACCGCACAGGCAATCCGACAGGGCACCATCCTCCAGCACCCAGACGGAATGATCCGGAGCATACATGTTCGCTGGGGTGGGGAAAAATATCGCAGTGGCACCTGCCCGGCGGCACTTCGCAGAATCCGCCTTTGCATCGCGCGGATATTTTGCGTAATCCTCGTTCGGACCGAACTGAGTGGGGTTCACGAAGATGGACACCACGATCTCATCCGCTCCCGCCTTTTTCGCCGCCGCAATGAGCGAGAGATGCCCGTCATGCAGGGCGCCCATCGTCGGGACCAATGCAACCTTGACGCCGGCAGCCCGCCTCGCAGAGCACCACCGCTGAAGCCTCAGCGGATCAGAGAACGTTTTCATTAGAGGAATCCTCCACCATGTATCCGTCGTCCGGATGCCACCATATGTAAACCTTGTCGTTCCACGTGATGGCCTCCTGGTCGAGCAGGAAACGCGAATGCGGCTTCAAGGCCTGAATGCGCTTACCTACCGACTCAAGCCAATACTTGGTGTAAACGCCCTGATAGATGATGTCCTTCACCGTCGATTCGAACACGTTTATCCGCGCCCCCTTCTCCGGCGGCGGCGGCGCAAGAGTGACACGGATCTTCTCAGGACGCACCGACAGATGCACACTCTGCCCAACAGCAAGCTTGCGGTCGTTGAACGCGCATACGCTTGCGAATCCGGGCACGGATATCGTGCAGTAGTCACCATCCTCGGATGCTATCTCTCCCTCGAAGAAGTTCGTGTCGCCGATGAACGACGCCACGAAAGCCGACTTGGGCGCCTCGTAGATCTTTGCCGCGGTGTCCAGCTGCTCAACATGTCCGCTGTTCATTACGGCGATGCGGTCGGAAAGCGACATCGCCTCGCCCTGGTCGTGCGTCACATACATGAACGTGATTCCGACCTGGTCATGGATCGTGTCGAGCTCAAGAAGCATGTGCTGGCGAAGCTTCAGGTCGAGAGCGGCAAGAGGTTCATCGAGCAGAAGCACCTGGGGACGGTCCACAAGGGCGCGGGCGATGGCTACACGCTGCTTCTGGCCGCCTGAAAGCATGCTCGGATACTTCCATGCATGGTCGCCCATCTGGATCATTTCAAGCATGGCATCGACGGTTTCCTCGATCTCGGCCTTCGGCTTCTTGGCGAGCCTGAGCGAAAACGCGATGTTGTCCCATATAGTCATTGTGGGGAACAGCGCATAGTTCTGGAAGACTGTATGCACACGCCGCATATTCGGCGGCGCATCCGTGATGTCTTTTCCGTCAAGGTAGATGCGGCCGCTGTCAGGGCGCTCGAATCCGCCGAGCATACGGAGAAGAGTGGTCTTCCCGCATCCTGACGGACCAAGCAGGGAGAAGAACTCGCCCTTCTTTATCGAAATGGAAACATTATCTACGGCGGTCAGTGCGCCAAAGCGCTTAGTGACCCGATCAAAGACAAGGAATTCGTTAGCCAACTTGAACAACCTCCGGATTGATCAAAGCGGAATGTCAGTGGGACACCCAGACCTGCGTCTGCTGTTGTTCATAATGTCCCGGCTGCCACACACGCTGTACAACACCGTTCACGACCTGATCCACATACCGTCCCTCCACCCACACGTTCTGCACGCGGGTTTCATAGTGCCCGGTCGCCACCGGTTGCTGGACGACAACAGGAGCCGGAGTCACGACGACAGGAGCCGGGGTCACGACCGTCGGCTGCGCAACCACCACAGGAGTCGGATGGGTGGCATTATATATTGTGGACGCTATAAGTCCCGCACCGAGAATTCCGGCGCCGATGCCCCATGCCTTGCTGTGCCTATGGTGATGATGTCCACCATGATGATGGTGGTGATGATGAGGAGGAGGGACACCTCCTCCGCCTCTCCGCCCATGTGGAGCGGCAGAGACGCTCAACATCACCGTTGCAGCGGCGAAAATCGCTAAAAGACTCTTCATGATTGTATCTCCTGATTTTAGAGACAGTTATTCCGTAAAAACGGGCGTTGATTATATGTCATTTCAACATGCGATGCAACGGCTTTTTTCGATAGACACAAGTCGCCTCATGGCCCCTTACGGAACAACAGGCATCAATCCATATATTCGCCAGTGAGCCTTCTTCAAGACTTCCGGATCGAATTTAAGCACCTTGCGATCATATGTGAGAAGCCCATTGATCTCTATTTCCACATCCGTAGTCTGCGTATAGATGGCACCACCCAGCCCAGCCTTGACATTTTCTGCAAGTCTGTCCAGAAGCGCCAGATATGTCCGCTCCAGCCCCTTTCGGGTCTTGGTGTCCTCAATGCCTCCATATCCCCAATTGCCGTCATCGTTCTTTCCTCCACGCCACAAGTGCCCTTCGACCGGATGTCCAAGCCCCCCGAATTCACCGAGAAAACTCACGCGACGGTCATTTGCCTTGAACATGTCCGGACCTCTGTAACGGTGCATGTCAACAGTATCGCCGGCCTCGCACACCCCTTCCGGCCTGTGTTCCGTGACCCTCCTTTCCCCCGGCCTGGACGTAAGCAGATGCCCACCCTCATAGTCGAACCAGCCGGAGGGTCCGTTTACAAGGCGCGAAGGGTCGTAGCGACGGACAAAATCAAGTGTCGAATGCGTGAGGAACTCGCCGGGCTGGCTCCAACCCTCATTGTACGGACACCACATGACAATCGACTGGAAGTTGCCGAGAGAATCCATCATCTCCTTCAGCTCCTGACGCTGAAGCCGATATCGGCGAATCGTCTCCGCCTTTCGCGGCGAACCGGCGTCTCCATTCCCGGAAGGCAGATCCTGCACCACCAGAATGCCCAATCTGTCACACATCGCGTAGTACTGCAGAGGCTCCACCTTGATGTGCTTTCTGAGCGTATTGTAACCGCAGGCCTTCAGCATTCTTATGTCATATGCCATGGCCTCCTCGGACGGCGGAGTGAGAAGTCCGTCCGGCCACCACCCCTGATCAAGCGTACCCATCAGAAAATAAGGTTTGCCGTTGAGAAAGAAGCGTAGCGTTCCATTCCCGTCTTTGCGTTTCTCGAATTTTCTCATGCCGAAACTGCCGGTAAACTCGTCATCGGAATATTTGGCCTTGAACGTATACAGATGGGGCGACTCCGGGCTCCACAGCCTGAAGTCTTCCGGGAGACGGACCTTCAGCCGCCTGCCGGAGCTTCGACCGGACGCAACGCACTCTCCATCATCGAAAACGCGCACCTCGACATTCTCCCCGCCTTCGGCTCCAGACACCTTGAACTCGAACGAAACCTCTCCGGCGTCAATATCAGTCTCAATCCTGTAGGATTCGACGTATGTTTCCGGCACGGTCTCCATCCATACGGTCTGCCATATCCCTGAGACGCGGGTATAGAAGCATTCATGCGGATTGAGACACTGCTTGCCGCGAGAGTTTGTAAGCCCCTCGGTCGGATCCCATACGCAGACTGTCAACTCGTTTTCGCCACGTTTGACAAAATCGGTGATGTCGAGCGTGAACGGATTCTGCCCACCCTCGTGCGGCACGTCAGTCACCTCGTCGTGCCCGATGAAAACCATCGTCTGGAAATCGACTGCGCCGAAATGAAGCAGGATGCGTTCGCCGGGTCTGGGATCACACACGATCTTTCGCGTGTACCACAGGAACTCATGGGGCGCGAGCAGCCTTCCCACCCCCGACAGGGCGCTCTCTATCGGAAATGGGACAAGTATCTTCCCGTCCCACCTCCGGGGCCTTCCCGGTGTATTGGTTATGCTTGTCACGGCATAATCCCACTCCCCGTTCAGGTTTGTCCAGCCTTTGCGCTCCAGTTGAGGACGCGGATAGCTTCGCCACGCATTCTGCGGGGTCACATTCTCGCCCCATTCGGTCATCAGCGGAACCTTCGCCTTGACATATCCGAATGCGGGAACCGTAAAGATCGGCACAAGAAGTGCCGTTGCCAACTTCATCATTTCCAAACTCCTCTGATGTTCATTCCTGCGGATACATTTCATTGACATTGCGGAAACGGTATCCTTCCGACACCTTCATCGTCAACTTCAGGGGTTCGCCCTCGTCGCCGAACCAATTTCGCGGCCGCACCGATATGTTGTACGACTTCCCCGGTTCGAGGGAAAACGCCGGTGCGCGCAGATTGACCCTGCCGCCCCTGAAACGCTCAAGCCGGTAGAAGTCGGACACGTACATGTAGCTTTTCGGTTTCGCGGCCTTTCCTCCAGACAACATCTCCGCAATCTCCAGCCGATAGCCCTCGACCCCGTCTTTACCCCCGGCCGGATCAAAAAGGAAATGGATGAAGCCGTAATCGTAGCGGGAAAGCATGCGGGCCCCGGCGGCGAACTGAGGCGCGACGCCGTGCCGCGTTGCAGGATATCTCGGACAGGCTGGCCGGTATGGGATGTCGAAGGACCAGCGTTCATCCGGCGCGGTCAGCTCTTTCCCGTCATCTGCATTGTAGCGACGGACTTCAATGCGTCCGTCGAACACGTCAATCACCATGAACCCCACGGATTCACGGGCTAAAGGAAGAATCCCGCCCACTGTATTGACGCGTCTGCCGGGATAGCATCCGTAATGAAGGGTTGATGTGTTTATTGCGGTGAACTCCTTCTGCCAGATCATGAGCTCGTTGCGCAAGGGGCAGTGGGTGTGTCCGGAAAGCGAAACGACCTGGGGGAACTTGTCCAGAACATTGCGCAGATGGACACCGTAGGCGTCCGAAGAACCAAGAACTGTACCGGCGGGCTGATAATGCGTCAGGACAAAAACCGGCTTCGATGGATCGCGCCGTACGCATTCGCCTAGCGTCTTCGCAAGCTTCTCCGCCTCAGCAGCGTAGTATTCGCCCTTTCCGATATTTTCTCGAGAAGCGACGGCTACGAAATCATACCCTCCGATCGTCCGCCGCGTCACGTGTCCTTTCCCCTGCCCGAAAACGGAATAGAACTCGTCTATCACCTGGTCGTGCGTCCTGCCGGAGCCTTTCCGCAGCCAGATGTCGTGATTCCCGGGCACGGCAAAATGCTCCACGCCGCCGAGCTTCGCGCGGCAATCGTCGAGATATCTGCCAATTGTGGGGATGTCGTCGAAATCGGATATGTCGCCGGCGTTCAGAACGACGTCCACCCCCATAGGCCTCAACATCTCCAATGCACGGTCGAGCGTATGCCAGCCCCAGTTGTCACGCTCCGGACGCAGCTGATTGTCGCTCATTACCGCTATGCGCAGGCGCACGCCTTTTCTGTTCTCCCCAACCGCAGCGGCCGCAGCAACGGCGGCGGCTCCACATATGAATTTCCGTCTTGTAGATTTCATGGTTCACTTTCTGCAGTACACCACTGCACCTCCTTCAAGTCTGACCTTGCCGCGAAGGACGCCTTGACCGGCCTTCACGCCGGAAAGCGCCGCATTGACTGTTGCGACCTTCCTGTAGCGGGGAACATCCCGCACCGCGAACTCCACTTCGGTTTCCCTGCCATTCCAGTTTGAAAACACCAGAATGTCGGCTTGCTCCCCCTCAAGAAGGGAGAGTTCGACAAGAGGGTCGGAGGTGGCAGCCCTGCGGCGTACGCCCTTCAGCACCCTGTTGCAGAAGAACTCCCTGTGGGCTTTCGGATAATGCAGCATTCCATATCTCTCAGGATTCGCCGCACCCTGCTTCCAATAGTCGAGAGCAGGAAAGAATCCAACCATGCGAACGGTGCCTTTCCCAATCTTCAGCTCACGCCAATAGGGTCTGGAGGATCCAACAATCACATCCATCGAAGCGAAGGAATCGAACGCTTTGCGCTTGACAAGCTCGAACTTGGGGCGACCGACATTCTGTCGCTTCACATAGCGCGGACGCGGCAGCTTCACATCCAGCGGACTGTTGCATTCATCGGCCGTCATTGCTCCGGCTCCAAGATAAAGGACACCCCCTTGCCTGACCCAAGACAGGATATCCCCCGCCACATCCCGCCTGACATTGCGATCGAGCACGAAAAGCATCCTGTAGCGCGGCAGTGCCGATTTCACGGAGTCTTCCCCGATAACGTCAGTCCGCACGCTGCAATGGCGCAGAAGCATCGACAGTGCGCTGCGTTCCATGCCGAATTCGCTGTCCTCGCCGATCTGCCAGATGTCGCCTGTCACCCCGACCAGAATAGCCGCATCGCCCTTTGCGCACTTCGCTACAAGAATATCCTTCTCATACTCGCCGACGGAATGGGCAAAGTGTCTGATAGGAGCGAAAATCTCCGGTCGGTGGCTGTTGTAGTCCGATGAAGGCGCGTAACGCGGACCGTAATTAAAGAAGTACAGCGACTTCGCGCCGCGCCCGAGCGCCATATAGGCTTTGCAGGCGATCAGCCATTCGTTGCAGCCGCAGAGAATGCAGTAGACCCCGAACGGAATGCCGCGTATAGAACAGGCCGAGCGCATCGTGTCGAAATAGATGGAATTGATCTGTTTGGTGCGCCCGAAATTCGCCCAGTCCTCGCACCATCCGTAAGTCAGCGCGCCCGAGCCGTAGATATCGAACCAATCGCTGCTGCACCCGACGAGATTGCCGGAGAATACGAGCCCGATCCCCTGATTGACGCCCGTCCTGACCGCAGGGTCGACCGCCGTCAACGCATCGGTGATCGCTTGAAATGACCCCGTGAAAAGCGAATTCATCTTTTTCGCCGACCTGTAGAACCGAATCCCTTCAGACTTGTCGCACGTAGCGCCGCCAGGAACGCTCTTTATGCAGAGGGCGCAGTTGGTCATGTGCGCCATCGATATCCCGGGCTCGTCGGCGCAGTTGACATAGAGCGATCTGCCGCCGGCGGGAAATGCCGGACGTTTCTCCAGCCATTTGCGGGCGCGTCTCAGAAGTTTCTCCTTGTCGGGATGAAGCATTTCACCGTCATCGGCAAACCCAGGAGTAAATCCCTCCCGCGCCCAATTCAGCCCTTCGGCGGCGTAATGCACGCTGTTGAGCCCGACGCGACGAAACACCGCCATTTCATTTTCCCATGTACGCGGGTCTACGACTTTGCGGTTGAGGGCTAGTCCCGCACCGACCGGGAAAGACGCGGGTCTTCTACCCTCCACCGGCGGCAGGGCTTCGACGATCCGTCGCGTTTTCTCCGACGCGTCAAGATCGCACTCCACGACAACATCCATCTTTGTCGGGTCGAGCGTAGCGGTAAATCCCGCCGACGGGGCGGCTTTGCGGACGATTTTTCCGCGCGGGATAGATCCGTCGGCAGATCCGGCGAACTCGACCGTGAACTCCGACAATTCCGTGGGATTGTCGGAGCCGCGGATCATGCGCATCATTACACGCTCCAGACCGCGTGCGCCAAGATAGGGAGAATAATCCATCCATGGCGTCGTCTCTCCCGGCTCAAGCCATGCCTTGCGGCCACCCGGAGGGATCGCGCCCGATTTAAGCCCCTTCTTGGTGACACTTGCCATCTGGTAGTACGGACGGCAGCCGTGGCGAATGAAAATCGCAAGCGCCGCCGAAGGATTGGACTTGCCGCAGACCACCCGGAACCAAAGATTTGAACGGTCACAAGGAGCGACCGCAACCGCATCATCGGCATCTTCCGACACGGCGCGATTGGCGGCAATGGCGTCTGCGACGGCAAGCAACACCGCCGCAAGACATACCGACGCCATTCTACTTGTTTTCGAACTCATCTTTCAGACGGAACTTGAATGGCCTGGAGGGCTTGGACAGTTTCCCTGCCTTGTTCCGCCAGACGACGAATGCGTAATGATCGGTATCGGGCAGAAAGCCGACAACGAGCGTACCGGACTTCTTCACGTTCTTGCCCAAAAGAATCGCCCCCTCACCATCCGGACTCAGCCCCACGTAAACCATGTACTGGACAGCATCCGGCATCTCCTTGAAATCGAAATGTCCGCGGCGACCGTCATACCACCAGTCAGGGGCGCGGACCGCAGTTATCTCAGTGGCAGGCAGTTCACCCTTGATTTCCTCGATCGGATTCACCATCTTGAACGACTCCTTCGGCATAGGCATGCGCAAGGAGGAATCAGGGGCGATATCCTCGACATAAAGCCCTCCGAAGGAAACCGGTGAAGGATCGGCCCTGACCAGATCGTTGACGTACATCACCTTGTTGCGGCGCTCGACGTAGATCCTCTCGAGCGAGAGCGGATAGTCCACCCGGTCGTCGCCGCCGTAGGAACCCCACCAGCAGTTGCCTGGATAACGGCTCATGTCCCATGGACGCGTACCCGGAAGTTCCATGCGGACAAGTCTGGTGCCGGTGAAGTTGAAGAAACTGTCGTTCTTCTGGTCATCGGTATTCCATACGCCCTTCTTCCCGACGCTGATGAACTTCTCTCCCTTCGCATCCCTGAGGACGTACACGACACGCCCCCAGTCGGACGATGCGGTCACATCCAACGCTATCTTTCCGGGCCGGCCCGGCAGTCGGATTGGCTTCGGCGGCTTCAGCGCTGTGAACTGCGGCATGACGCCACGGTCTTCGGCGTCAGCCGGAAGCGTGATCTGGAGTCTGCCTTTGACGCATTTCACTTCCATCCTTGCGGGGAAGCGGCGGACGTTCGCAGGGAAACTGTCCACGTATTCAACGTCTGCCGGCCCGTCAACGACGCTCCATTGCGATAGATCGGACACGCGCACCGCGTCTTTGCCGGGCATTGTGTCGGCCTTGCCGTATACGGCCTTGCCAAATTCAATCCCCCCTTTGCAGCCAAGCATGAATATGGGGGTCTGCCCGAGTATCTTGCGACCGGTGATATTGTCCATCGCGTCGAATATCTTGGCGCATTTCGCCTTGAACGGCACTTCACCGCGGACGCACCACATCACGTGCAGGGGCGAACCATCGTTGACATTGCGGTATTCAAGGGCGAAAACCCCATGGGAACCCGTTGGTACGACGCGGACGAACTCGACATCGCGCATCATCCTGACCATCGTCGCCTGCGCGGCGTAGCACGGGTAGGGATTGAGCGTTATGCGCGAGAGACCGCCGCCGCTGTAATGCTGCTCACCCCAGTACGAAGCCGACTGCGAGCTGGCGGATATGTTCGCGAAAAGGTGCTTCACTCCGTTCGCGGTGAGCAGAAGGGTTGTGCGCATTACATGGTTCATCTGCTCCTCCTGCGTAAGCGCCCCCGGTGCGGCCCGAGACACGCAAGGTCCTTCGACCGCGACGACGAGCGGCTTGTCCTTCCTTAGGCGCATCCACTCCATGTTCATGACCGTGAGCGAATAGATCGAGCAGCCATGGATCTGCATTTCCGGCATCCGGAGGAAAAACGCATCGTCGAAGGCCATGCCGTCGAAAAGATCGCGCGTATCGGGATCCTGCAGGAATGCGATGGTGAAAGCGGGATTGCCCCACGGCACGAGAAGCTTCTTGTCCGGCCATATCTTCCGGAACACCTGGGCGAAGTGGATGAGATTCGTCTTGTAGTCGATGAATTTCGCCTCCTGGTCACCCGTGCGGGCCTCGGGCTTCTCCCCGTAAAGACGGGGCATCGCCATGTTCGGGCCAATCCCGCCAGGCTCGGCGAACAGCGTCGCGTATGTGGGCTCGCAGATGTCGGATGGTCTGAAGGCTTCGGCCCTCAGTTTCGATTCGAGGTCGCTTTCGCGCCAGCGGCGACCGGAATTGAACGCCGAGAGACGGAACTGGCGCACACCATATTTGCGAGAAAGTTCCTCTACGTCAGTGCGAAGCATCGCCTCGCCCAGAGAGAACGACTCTATGCCTATGGGCATTGCGAGCCGACACTGATCGCGGACGGGAAGATTCCAATGGATGGTTCCAGGTCCCCAGCATCCGAACTTGATACCGGGAGAGTCGAATTCGCGCAATTTGTAGGGACGAGGTCTAATGACCGCCAAGCTGCGCTCATATCTCTCCCCGTTCACGGTAAGTGTGAGCGAATGGTGTCCAAAACGTCTGACCGGAACCTCAAGGCGAACATCAGACGCGCCTTTCGCGGATACGGAAACCTTGCGCTTCTGCGAAGTCCGGTCCAATCCGTCCCAGCTTCTGGACTCAAGCGTCACCTCAACCTCAGCATCTTCGGCGCTGCGGTTGGAGAGCTTCAACTGATACGCAGGCCGGGGAGACATTCCCACCCAGATATTGCCGAAAGCTTCAGGTTCGAAGCAGATCGCGACGTCGCTTTCAACGAGGGTCATGGCATGCACTTTTACGCCAGAGGGTTCGCCGCCGCCATGTTCGCTGAAATGGGCCGGTTCGGGATGGGCGCGGAAGACGTTCACCGTGCCGGTTATCTCGAATTCAAGGATTTCGCGGTCGGCAAAAGTATCGAGCATATCCTGGCGGATAGGCACGGTCACAACCTGGAGCTTGCCGTCTGCGGCGATTTCACCGGAGGGAACGCAGCTGACAGGGAAGCCGGAACCCGGACGGTAGAACTGGACGGTGAGAAAGGCGTTGCTCTCACAGGTGGCGAGCAGTTTCAGCGCCGAATAGCGACGATTGGGGACACGGAACTGCAGCCGTCCGGGCGTCACGCTCATCGCTCCGCTCCAGCGTCCGCCGAACGTACCTTTGTTGGGCTGGCCGTATTCGCTTACACATGCCTCGCGCACCCACGAGCGCGAGACGTCCACCGCCTTGCCGCCGGCGAGAAACGGAATGCCGCCAAAATTCAACTCACCGTCACCCGCCGCACCGGGGACGCTGGCGACGTTGCCTAGCGGAATGCGGTAGCATCCCCTGGCGGATGCCACTTTCACGGCCACAGTTTCGGAGACTACGGCGGCTTTGGAGGAGACGACCGATATCTTCCGCCCCGCCACGTCTTCGCTCGCCTTGAGGGAGTGGATCAAAACGTCATCGACATAGAAGGAAAGCCATCCATCGCAGAGTTCCACGGACAATTCAATCCTGCGTTCCGACGGCAGAATGCGGGCGGCTGCCTCGTAATGGCGGCTCAGCATCTCGATGTCCGACGGCAGATCGAAACGCGGCTTGAATCTTCCGTTGGGCGAATAGGTGCAATCCTCCCACCAGTAGCTCATTTCCTCTTCCGGACTGGAGGAGGCGGGATGGGGGCGCTTCTGCGGACTTCTCCCTTTCACGTCGGAAAACCACCACTTGTACCCATCCTCTTCCGAACGCATCTCCAGCTTCTCGCGCCCACGCCCAAGCGAAATCGTCAGCTTCTCCTTTACCGGCAAAACCGCCGTGAAACTCACACGGCTTCCGTCTTCCAGCGTCGCCTCCCTGACCGGCGCGCCAAACGCCGTGACGCCGTAGGCCAAAACAGCCAATGCGGTCAAACCTGTTGCTGTCACATTCATATAACTCTCCTTGCTTGCGTTATTCTATCACATTCGGGCGTATCATCGAACAACAATCGTCGTGCCCTTGATTTCACTTGGATCGAACTCGAAGCATCCAATGTCCGGCGCCCCCCCGATGACGCGAGGCCGACCGAGAAGATCCGTCGCGCCCGACATCCAATCAAGCTCCATGCCTGCGTTCACGGTCGGTCCGGACTGCACCGTGTAGTCGCCTTTCCACGGTTTGCGGAACTTGATATCTCCCTCTCCGACTACTATGTTCCCGTCGCCTGCAAGCGGTTCATCGCTTGCACAATGGGTGTATGTCATCTCGCCGATTTTAAGGTTCGCCGCGCCGAAGCTATTCGTGCACCCGTAGGCGAGCGTATTCTTGACAACGCCTCCGTTGCCGGTCGAGTTAAGCACACCAATCGCACCTCCCGGCCCACCGCCGGAAACACCACAGTCAATAAACGTGCAGTTCTCGATTACGCCCCCGCTGTTCCTGGCGAAGTTGACAACGTTGGCTTTGCCCACAACATCAATTCCTTCATCATAGACGCCACATCTCAGGAAAAGACAGTTCCTAATCCCGCTCGCGGAACCTTCGCAATAGATGATGCCCCGGTTGAAGTGTTTCTTTCCTTCCTTGGCTATTCCCATGCAGTCAACAAAACTGCAATTCTGGAAATCGGCCTTGCCGTTTCTTATGTAAAACACGGCCGAACGGTATTGCACGCTGCAACTCTTAAACAGACAGTCGACAAAATCGCACACTGCGGATGAGTTGTCTATCTTGACAAGCGCATTCCCCCCTGTCGCCCCATTGTACGTAGCGTAGTCCTTGACGACACAGCCTACAAATCTGCCGCGAGGATTGACCGCAAGGGCGCCTGTCCCTAGCACATTGTAATTGAACCCGCTGAAATCAATGGTCATACCTCTCGCCGCCGCACCTGAAGATTCCAACGCAAACAATGTTATTCGAGACGCCGGCTTAAGCGTGACCATGCCATGCCCATTCTCGCCAACCACAGACCATCCATTCGAAAGAGCAATTGTGCTCGACACGGTCCATTCGCCATCGCCTATGAAAAGAGTCTCGTCCACGTCAGAAAGAAGTGCAAGACCAGCCTCGATCGACGCCTTGGCTGTCGCGCGTGTGTGGCCGTCGTTCGCGTCGTCTCCGTCCTTGGCAACGTAATACTTGTTCGGCTCGTGGTATTCATAGCAGCCAATGTCGGGAGCAACACCATTGACACGCGCCTTGCCGCGAATATCGACGGCACCGGACATCCAGTCAAGAGTCGCGCCTGCATCAATCGAAGGCCCAGAAGCCGGAATATATCTGTCCTCAGCCGCGCATTGCCAAGTGAAATTAGAGGGTGTCAAAGCAATGTTATCTCCGTCTTCAGGTACGGTTTCCGATGCACATTTGGAAAACGACACGGAAGCTCTCGCAAACGTATTCGTGATAAAACTGACATACGCGCCTGCCGCCTTGTTCGTATTACCCCAGGCCAGACAGTTTTTGACATACAATTCAGCCGTATAACCGCTGTTCGCAGAGCCGGAAAGGCCCAAAACGCCCGCATCGGCAAATCCGGAAATTGTGCAGTTGATAAAAGAGCAGTTTTCGACGAACATCTTTGCGCTGGCCGTCCCTGCAGATACGATGCTCGCCCCCGCATTCGATCCATAGACGGTAGAACGAAGAAACATGCAATTTCTAACCGTGCCTTGCGCCCGATAAAAATGCAAAGTCCCTGAGGCAGAAATGTTTGAAGTGCCAGAGACATTATCAATGAACGAGCAATCCACTATCAGAAAATTTTTGGCTCCCACGTCAGTTCTGATACACGACGGCCCATTGTAGCAATTTCGGTTATTGCGGAAAACACAGTTCGTGATGATGGGAGCGCACGTCACAGAATTGAAACCGATTCGGATCATTCCGGACGACCCCCATGTACAGGTGCTGTAGAAATTCCTGAACTCGCAATCGGCAATGGTCCCCTTGGGATTATAGACGGCTTCACTGTCTTTATAATTGACATCATTGTCTCTATTGAAATCAAAGGTGATACCTCGCACGGAAGAATCAGCCGAGTCCAAACTAAAAAACCTAAAATCTGCGTTTGATGCGATAAACACAGTAGATTCTCGCCCATTCTGTCCGATTAGCGACCAACCATTGGACAGCACAAGCGTATGCCCTATGTCAGCACTAAACCACTCCCCTTCCCCGACAATAAGCCGGTTGCCTGCCGTCGCTTCGGGAGTGCCGTTGGTCATTGCCATATATGCGGCGGCGATGGTGGCCTTCGCCTCGGTGGCGGAGAGGCCGGAATTCTCATCGTTTCCGTCAGCCGCTACGTAATAGTCGGTCGCCGCAAGACATACGGAATGGAAAAGCATCAGAAAAAGAACCGATGCGCACTGTAACCGTTTCATTTGCACTCCTTTTGGTTAATTGGCCCATCAGAAGGCACATGTCTCCATTACCTCCCAATAAGATATGGGGAACATATAACATATTGGTTTTTTTTTTGTCAAGTGTTTTTGTCAATATCCGCTCAATAGTTGAATAGCGAAAGGCACTCACAGTGACAATCGCATTCAACCTAAATTCGGCAGTTGGATTCTCCCGCGGGAAACGCAGAGCTCGTAGAGTTATAAAGCTCTTTCAACGTATCAACTAATTTCAACTGCTGTTTTTAGGTTCAATAAACTTGCGAGGCGATGATTCTAATCGAAAGGACAATGCCAACCGCTAAAAACACAACCCCTGTAATCATCCTGAAATAACGTTCAACAACCGATAAATGATTAAACACGTTATTGAGTTTACTCACCCCTAACGAGATAAGAAGCGCAAATACCACCACCGGCAACGACGTACCGACGCCGAAAATAAGCGGCAGTAAAAATGCCGACTCTCGTTCTATCGACATCGGGATAAGAGAGCCGAAAAAGAGCGCGGCCGAAGTCGGACAGAAAGCCAATGCAAAAACGCCTCCAAGCGTCAATGCACCCATAAAGCCGTTTTCCGACAGCCGTTTTGCCTGAACGTCAAAACTCCGCTTCCCGACGGTCGGGAGAGTGATTACGCCAAGCATTACCGCTCCCACAAAGACCATAAGAGGAGCAAGAGCGCGATTCAGATATTTCTGGAAGAAATGCGAAAGTTCAGGAACGGCAGCAACTCCTTTGTAAAGAAGCGCGGCAATCATCACGTAAACTATCGCTCTTCCAAGCGCATATAAAAGCCCGCCGAGAAATGTTCTTCTTGG
>JAZOAC010000094.1:0-10218 GCA_045595285.1 Kiritimatiellia bacterium
GTGAACGTGGACCTTGCCGGGCGGTCGGATTTGATGGCGCTCGCGAAGTCGAACGAGCCGTATATCGTCACATGGGATTCCGTTCCGGCTGATGTGGCTTTTACGCTTGACGCAGAAACAGCCATGCTTGGGTTCAAGCTACGTCCCAGGGCCGAAGGTTTACGGCTTGAACGCACCAAGGGCACAGTGTTCATCATCAAGTAGCCCATCGTGTCAACGGGCAAAGGGATATTTATTGCTGCGAACGGTTCACAATGCGGCAGCATGATCTACACGTTCTACATGTTCTGCACGGACAAAAGCAAAATCTCGATAAAAAGGGTCTATATAAGCTAGGTAAGAAATGCCGAAACGGAATTGACAGGGGGAAAAATCGTATAACATACGTTCAACAATCCAAGAAAGGAAGAAAGCCATGACAACAGGAAAAGCACTCAATGGAAAGCCGTATGCGGGAAATCCGCACGTACGGTTTGACGAGGGGGAAGCCGCATCGACATGCACCGCAGAAGCTTCGCTTCGGAGGGTATCTTGCCGAAGGCAACCCGAAGGGCGCACAAGCGGGTGCGCAACGTCGAGGCGTGGGTCTCTACTCTACTTTACACAGAACGGAAAGAATGCGGCTTCAGGTTTTCGTTTTCTGAAGTCAGAAGATGCGTCGGCGGCAAGGCTGAGGCGTCGTACTTTGTCTTGCAAGGCGGGACAAAGATTGCATGATACAGTGATAGTGGCGCTTGCCTGTTTTGCGTTTGTCTCGCAGTGGACGGCATATGCCGTTGAAATCCCGAATGATTGCATATATCTTGTGGCATCTGATTCCAGTAAATATCATGCCTCGCTGACGACAGATGCGACACATAGCAATTGGGCGGGCGGGGTAAAAAAAGGAGAAGGGAACTACTATATACCGGAAGGCATGACGGCGCAGGCCAATGGCACTGCGCAGACTGTCATTGGAACGATCTACTGTGCCGGTCGTGTGACTTCAAGAGGTTCTGCCAGTGAACCTGTTACATTTGATGATTTACGTCTTTTGGAAGGAGGCGATCTTTATCATTCCTTAGTCTGCCAAAAGAGGGGCAATATCACTGTGCTGTCGGAAAATCCTGACAAGCCGTCTCTTCTCTCCTATGAACGGACTACACAGTGGAGCGAATGGTTTAATCTTGCGGCGGCTGTCACCGGATCGGAAAACAGCCAGCTTTTATATCGGATGAGCGCTGGCGGAAAGGGTTTTCTTATCCTGTATGACGGCTCTGACTGGAGTGGGTTCAAAGGGATCCTGCGCATAGAGGATGGGGTTGGAGTTCAAAACACGAAGAACGTACCGATTGCAATGCCGGGTTCAGTGCGATTCGGACGTAACGGCATTTTAAGCCTGAGTAGCGTAAATGCATCCTATTCGTTTGGTGGATTGAGTTTTGTGGAGGATGGCGTGATCACAAACAACGCTTCCGGGTCGGCGTTGACGGTTTCCGGGACGTTTGACACCGGAACCAACTGTTTCTGGCTTAGTTCCAATGCAGGAACGTTCGGCACGTTGAATTTGGGTGATGGGCTGACCTTACGCAATTCCCAGTCGTCTCCGGCGAGTCTCTTGCATGTCACGAACCGTCTTTTTGTCGGGAAGAATGTTACGATTGAATATCCGTCGGTGTCGATGTCGTTTGGTTCGAACCCTACAAGCGTACTGTTGATGAAACTTTCGCCGGAGGCTGTGTCAGCGGGAATCCCCGATCTTTCGGGCGTGAAGGTGGTGTTTAATGATTCCTCGACTTTCGGATTCGGATATTTGCGGTCGGAACCGGATGCTGATGTGGAAGACGGTGTTTTGGTCTATGCCACGCACATTCCAATCATCCGCTATACAGGTGCGGATGAGTACAATAATGCTGGCAATAGAGGTAATTGGCTTGATCCCAAACTTTCATTGACTGGATGGGAAGATGGTGCGTATCCAAGCGGTGACGACAAAATTTACTGTTTGGGGGTGCGTACATTCTTTTGTTCAGGATACACAACCTTCCCGGCAAATACTTTGGTCTGTCGTAAGGAATTGTGCATGACTGGATCGGGATTTGTCACAAATGCAGTTCTTTCGGGTGCTGATGGGGAGGTGTATGTGCGCGCAGATAAACTCCATCTTGGCGGCAGACTTCGTTCAGTCGGTACGGGCGTGATCAGGGTGTTGGATGAGCACACGTTTTACCTGGACTCTACGGTGTATGGGGATGGAGATCTTGTATTCATCAGCCATAAGCCTGCAGAGACAGGCGGCGCTACAGTTTATCTGACGGCTGACAATTCCGGTTGGACCGGCAAATGGTCGACTCAATGGCTTGAGAGTCAATGTCCGTCAAATGCGGTGTACCATGCGCGCATCGTGGCCGGAGATGCCAATGCGTTGGGAGGTAATCCGTCAGACTTTGTCTATGACGCGCAGAGGCTCGACTGCTATGCAGAGCTTCGCCTGACTAACACAACGGTTCAGTCGGCGTCAAATCGAGGTTTGTACGTGAAGGGAAATGGCATTGTCCGAGTCGATCAGGGGGCGACGGCCGATATGACTGCTCCGGTGACGTTGGAAGGGACGATTTACAAGGTCGGGGCAGGCACGTTTGGTTTTGGCGGCGGCATTAGGTGGGCGTTGAACAACGATCTGACAGATGTCTCCCTGTCTGCAGAAGGGATGAATGCCGTTTTCGTGCAGGAAGGCGCAATAAAGGGTCGTTCCCTTGCGGGAGCCGCTGTGACTTTCGCTGCGGATACTGCAATTGCCGCAGATGATGTGTCGGGGGTGTTGGATCTTTCTGAAGCGACTGTTACCGCCTTGGGGAAGGTGTCATTGACGGCTGATGCGAATACACTTTCCGAACCGGAGCAGGCGGTGGTCTATCCGATTGTGAAGGTTTCATCTTCTGCAGCAGAATCGCTCAGAGATTCGTTCAAGGCGGCAAAGTCTCCTTGGAAAGGATGGCGTGCCACATTGGAATCGGAAAATGACGCACAGGGGAATGTCATTTATTCGGTGAAGTACGGAAAGAAGGGATTTATACTGTCGGTTCGGTGATTCCCTACAAAGAAACCATGATAAAGGACATATTGATATGGAAGCAGTAATCAGTTTGAGACGGTCGGTCAGGTTTGGTTTTGCCGTTGCTTTGGGGTTGGTTTGTGGTTGCATGGAAGGTAATGTCGGTTCGTCGAGGAATGTTCCGATAAACGAGATATCCATTGAATGCGGCGGCGGGAAGATTGGCGATGCGTCGGAAGAGCTGTCTAAGCATCTGTCTCTTGTCGCCGGCTCAAAATTCGTCTCCGCCATGCAGAATCCAGCGCTGACGATTGTGTTGGGTGTGAAGGCGCCCGGCGAGGGGGAGACCGCGGATTTTACGTCCTATGCCAGACTTGTCGGCGACAAGCTGTATCTTTGGGGCGATGACCGTGAAGACCGTCCCGGTACGCTATTCGCGGTCTATGGATTTCTGGAGACGATTCTCGGCGTAGTATGGCCCATGCCTGGCGACGATAACATTGTCGCACCCGCGGCGGATAGACTGAACATTCCGCAGAACTGGTCTTGGCGCTACTGTCCTCCTCTCAAAAGCGGAATGATGCGCGGAGGAGATCTTCAGCGGAAACGCCTTTTTGACCGCCGTGGCAATTTTGCGCCGATGGCTTTACGGAGATCGCAAGAGCAGATCATTGTAGACAGAAAGAACATCACAAGATGGAAGCTCAGGCAAAAGATGTTTGTTCGCGAGAACATTTTGTTCGGACATGCATTTGGTCGTTGGAACAGTAAATATATCAAAACGCATCCCGAGTATCTGGCTTTGCAGCCGAATGGAGAGCGCGGCACATCGTCGCCGATGCGCAATCAGCGCCACATGAAACTCTGCGTTTCGAATGAGGCGGTTGTCGACCAGATCGTACGTGACTATATTGATGCGGGGAAACCAAAATACTACAATGTCTGTCCAAACGACGGAGGTAATTTCTGCCGTTGCGAGAAGTGCCGCGCATTGGACTGTCCGCAGACTGAAGACGAGCGGACGATGAAAACCCTGCTGCCAGGCACAATGACCGACCGGTATGTGAACTTTTGGAACCGGATCGCCAGAAAGCTCACGGCCATCCGTCCGGATGTGATGATTTCTACATATATATATTACTGTTATCGGGATCCACCGCGCCGCGAGCGTATCGAGTATCCTGACAACATGTGCTTTGGAATGGTTCCATCGGCTGAGGATGACAATCTCGCCATGATTCGGGGCTGGAAGGCAAAGGGGATGAAGCATTTCAAACTGCGTCCGAACTATCTTTGCTACTCTGGTTGGATGATGCGGGGGCATGAACGGTTCTATTTTGAAAACTTCAAGATGAACTATCGTGAAGGGATGTTCGGCGTCGATTATGACGGCTCCCCTCGGGGGGATATACTGGCATTTGAGTGCTATGCGATAGCCAGGGTTATGCAGAATCCTGATATAGACTTTGAGACGGTGGAACGTGAATTTCTGTCCATTTTTGGCAAGGCCGCGGAGAAGATGAAGGTGTTTTTCGACCGTATCCGTCTCCGCAACGAAAAGGCACTTGTTGCAAAGCAGAAGATGAATGCTTCTGAAAAGGAAATGGTACTTGACGATTCCGAACTTGTTAAAACGGTTCAAAGAGCGAATTCCACGGAGGTTCTTATGGGCGACATCAAGCTCCTCGATGAAGTGCTTGCGGATCCAGATCTTTCGCCGAACGTGCGCAAACGAATCGAGAGAATGCGTATCCTTGTAGAGCATGCGATTCTGACGAGTGATTTCATGAACGCATGGGATCGTACGGGTACCGGTAGGGTCGCACCGGATTTTGTGGAGAAAGGGATGAAGCTTGTTGATTTTCGGGTTAACAAGGTGGCTCCGGTAATAGAACCGTTTAATTGGGGCAATACATTCAGGAGGCCTCCGGTCGAGGCCCAGTACTGGTTGAAAGAACCTCTTTGGTCTGCACTAAAGGCCAAATATCCTGAGATTGAGAAGTCACCCAAAAAATAAAAGTTTTGCGGTAACTCCAAAGGAAGTGGGGCGACATAGCCCACAGATTCGCAAGTACTGCCGACCATCGGCTATGAGCTTGTGGACCCTGCCGAGGTGAAAATCTTCGACGAAGTGGGGATGCGCCGAAGTGCCGCCGACGCGCCGTACGGCATTCGCGCTTTCTGCGTAACCCCGGGGCCTGTGATGACGCGTCCCGGCATGGCGGGCATGAAGACGCTTCTTGATACGCAGGCCGAGCCGCAGGAACTTGTCGATTACATCCTCTACCTCTGTTCTGAAAATGGCCGATGCGTGACGGGATCCAACCACGTCACGTCTTCTGAACGCAGATCTCTTGAGAGGCTTGAGGGAATCTACCGGCGCATACACAGACGTTGGCTATCGGCGCAATCCAGGTCAGGGAAGAAGGTTCCCGGTCCAGCGACGATTGTGGATCGCGCCGCCGAATGGCGCGTGCGACGCGTACCTGTGTTCAAGGGGTTCGAGGACGACCGCTATCAGGAACACGATGCGCTTATTGTCCGGTGCGTGGATGAGTTCAATCGCAACAGGGCGGTATGGACGGGCGCAGCTACAGTGAGACGCACGCAGACCATATCGTTGACAGGGCCAAAGACCCTGGGCGTTTCGTGGCCATAAGGAAAAGGGTGAAGAAATAAAACCCGATTATTTCGCTTCGCCTTTCAATCTTTCCATCAGGAGACCTTGGTGGCCTGCAGGGATCAAGGCCAGTCCCTTGTAGATGGCGGCAAGGTCAGGACGTCCAGAAAGCATGTATTCACGCAGCAGCTTCGGCCTCTCGGGATCGACAAAATCCCAGATGCGGACTTTTCCGGAGGAGCGTGAAGTGCAGACCACAATCCGTCCGTCCGAACGCGGAATGCCGCCGATGCCATCTGGAGACGGAACTTTCATTACCCGGCTGCGCGTTCTGTCGGGATTGACGAATTGATAGCCTTTACCCACCGTATACAGAAACCTGTTTCCGAATGCGCAAATCCCGTTGCATTGCCCCCCGGCCGGAAACTTGCCGCGCTTATCCGTCTTCGCTTCACCTCCGCTTCCATTAAGAACAGGCCATACAAGCCCTGTCTTGTTCCTATGTCCCGGAAATGCATTTCCAATCGCTCTGTCCGGCAGATACTTGTCCCACTGGCAACCAACCACGAATCTGCATATAGGCGTTTCTGCATTAAAATCGTCTATGCTAAAAACTTCACAAGGCTTGCTGCGTGTTGACAGGACCACCCTGTCCTGATTGGCCGCCCAGCACCAGAACGCCACACTTCCGCCAGCTCCCGGCGGCATACGCCTTGCAACTTCCCTGAATCCGGTGGGTCCATCCAATTCATACACGCCCCAACCGTGAGTGCCTTCTGCTGTCACCAGCCTGTCGCCGGCAAAGCAGCAATCCGTCACGCGCTTGTTCCCCGGCAATTTCCCGATCAGCCGGAATCCGTGTTTGGGGGAGACTTCCAGGACATACAGACCAGCGTCACCGAAAGCCGCATAGGCGACATTGTCTTTCAGACATACGGTGCGCGCCTGCCCCGATTCGGATGGACGATAGACATGGAACGCGTCCATATCCGTGGGATAGGTTTCGCTGATCGACGAATCCGCGGGAGGTTTTCCCTTGTCCACAGTCTGAGGCTTGATGCCGTCCATCGGCACAACCCAAAGACCGCACGGTCTTGTCGATACGTACAGACAGCCCTTGCCTACCGCCAGCGAACTTATGGCGGCGGACGGCCAGTCTCTGCCTTTCTGGGGGATGCAGAGACGGTCCAGGATCTTGGGTTCGCGGGGGTTTTTCACATCTACGACAAACATCCCGTTGTGGGTGTCGCAGCAGAATACGAAGTTGCCGGAAACTCTGGGCGTCCAGTAATCGTCGTTGCGCGGCTCGAATCTCAGAAAATCGATTCTGGAAACGTGCTTTGGTCTGGATGGATTGGAAATGTCGAAAATGTCCAAACCGTGTCCACGACCATGGGCATCCTCATTGGATATGCCGCGGGAAGCGCGAAGCGCTCTCGGAATGTCATGTCCTGTTGAGCAGTAGAGATATTTGCCGTCTGTAGCAACACCATCTCCATTGCCTCCAAGCTGAAGTTCCGTCACCTTGCGGAAACTCTTCATGCTGCGGGCGTCAAACACGGTCACCTTCCCGGCTCCCCATTCTCCGGAATACAGAAACCCGTTATGGTACACCGACGATTGCGATTCAGGCGTTTTCCTGATGCATAGGTGCCTGGGATTGCGCGGATCTGACACGTCAACCGCCTCAACGCCATTGATGCGCTCGGAGAGGAATACCGTGTTCCCGACGACCTCTATTCCGGTCGCGAATTCCACCGAATCGTATCTGGACATCAGCTGCATCTTTTCGGGATTGCTCACGTCCACAATCCGAAGACCCGTTTCGCGGGATACTACATAGGCAAAATTCCCCTGGGCCACAACCTGCCGCCGGTTGTCCATGCCGCTCAACGATCCGCGCAATTTCGGCGAGAGCGGAGTTGATACGTCAAGGGCGTACAGCGAATCGTCGGCAATGCAATATAGAGTGTCGCCCTGAAGAAACACCCCCATCGCAGAATCGCCGACGGACTCCACCTTGTGAGGATTGCCCAGCACCCACGCAAAAGACGGGAATGATAAAGCAAGAGCCGCCATTGCGCACGATATTCTTTTAGTTGAAGACATATTCACCACACCTTCCGCAAAAATAGAAATGATTGACAAGTATATCACAAAGCAGAGATCGTGAACAATGGCGAATCGGATCACTTCCTGCCGGTCACTCAGATGGTCATTGCGCCGCTGGCGCGACCATCTCCGTTTCCCCCTTACGGGGCTCGTCACTTGCCGCAGACACGAAACGGATCTTCGAGCCGTCACGAAAAGCACGAAAATTGTGGGGAATGGGGAATGGTTTGGGATTCAGCATGTTTAGTAGGTTCAGGAGGTTTGGGACGTTCAGGAAACTGTTTGGTTGCGTTATCGGGTGATTTAATTCTGCGTAAACAAATGATGTTTTGCGGGTTTTTATGCTATCATTCGACGCAATCAAAAACAAAAGAAAGAGGTTTTATCTTATGCAGGATATTGCTGCTTCCATGAAGCTGGCCGGGAAGGTTGTCGCCGTGGCCATGCTCGCAGGATTTGCCGTGCAGACGGCGTTTGCGCAGAAGATTGAGTTCGCCAAGGAGAAGAAGGCGGTCGTCAAGCACTACCGCTTTGTCGGCGATCATCGGGAGGAATCCATGTGGAGTGCGCTATACGGTGCGAAGAGCGGCAAGATATACATAGGGCTGTGCTGTCATGCCGAAGCCGCGCATTTCTACGAGTTCGATCCTGCCACTGAAACGATGCGCCACATCGTCGATCTTACCGAACTCCACGAAGAGCGCGGTGAGGGCATAAACACGAACGGCAAGATTCACGTCCGCATGGGAGAAGACAACGACGGCAACATCTACTTCGGCTCGCTCAATGAAGATACCGGTCCCGAATGCATCGATCCGTCAAGTTATCTCGGTGCGTTTTGGTACCGCTACAACCCGAAGCTCGACAAGGTTGAGGTGTTGGGCAAGATCAGTCGTCATTTCGGTCTTCTCGGAATGGTGATGGATCCGAAGTATATGCGTCTCTACGGTCTTGCCGAAGACGGCCACCTTTACATGCATGACATTGCCGGGAAGTATACGCGCGATCTCGGCAAGGTGGACGACTGGGATATCTGCCGCACGATCTTTGCGGACGATCTCGGGCGTGTGTACGGTTCATTCCCGGTCGCGCGGATATGGCGCTATGATCCGCGTACGGATGAGGTGGAGGATCTTCCGAATATCCGTCTCGAGTGCGATAACCGTGTCCTTCCGCGTACGATGTCCAAGCCCATGATCGACCGGAAGGTCATCTGGCGCGTAATTGAGTGGGATCCTGTCGACAAATGCGCCTACGGCATAGTCGGCGGCAATTCTATGCTCTTCAGGTATGATGTGCACAAAGGCCCTGAAGGCAGGTTCGAATACATAATGCCTCTCACGGCGCCCCAGTACTGGAATGAAACGAATGTGCGTCAGATTCCGTTTGCGACCTTGGCGTTCACGATCTCGCCTGATCACCGCATCTACTTTGCGCCGACGGCATCGGGATCGTTCGACTATGTCGGAACTTCCTGGGATGTGCATGACGAAGAGAATTTCCAGGCGAAGCTCGCAGGCGGATACTTCCCGCCCGTATCCTATCTGATGCGCTACGACCTCCAGAAAAAAGTGCGTGAACCGCTTGGACTGATGGTCACGGAGGAGGGGCGGCTCTGCTTCGGGCTTGGCGGCGCGTGTTCGGGACAGAAAGACGGTAGAATCTATTTTGTCGGCGCGATCGAAGAGCGCGATGAAAAGCAGGTCGTCGGCAAGGTCGGCCGCCGCTGGCCGTTCTCGATGGGGCTTGTCGCGTATGAGCCGGAGAAAAAGTGAAGAGTAATGAGAGATGAGAGATGAGTAATGAGAGATGAGTAAAGAGTAATGAGAGGAGAGCGGAAAATGAAAAGCAGAAATTTGAAATTGGTATTGGCGGCGGGGGTCGCCGTGGTCGCGGTAGCGGGAAGTCTTTTTGCGCAGAAAAGCGTCAATCCGCATTTCGATGCGCAGCGCCTGGACTTCCGTGATCTCGGGTATCCGGGAGCAACGGAGATTGCGGCGGATTCATCGCCTGTCACCGCGCTTATGTCGCACGATGGAAATGGCAAGGTCTACGGTGCGACGAGCGGAAGGAATTCGAATCTCTTTGTTTGGGATTTTCGCGTAAACAAGGTGCTTCCGCTCGGTCAGCTTCCGAATGGTGAGAAGGGTGTCCGCAACTGCATGGTGCAGGGCGGGGACGGACGCATTTTCGTCGGCTCCGGTTTGAGCGAGATAGAGCTTTTGCGCCTTTCGCGTGAAATGCCGGAGGGCCGCCGCGCCATTGAGAATCAGCTTTGGCGGGATATCAAGGCCAAGTACAAGGACTATGCCGGAGGGCATATCTACGCATACGATCCTGCCAAGAGCGATGCCGCCGTGTATCTTCCGGGGGCGCCCGCCGAACTTGTGGATTTAGGAATTCCCGTGCCGAACAACTCCGTCTATTCAATGGTTGTGGACAATGCCGGCGC
>JAZOAC010000095.1:0-4895 GCA_045595285.1 Kiritimatiellia bacterium
GAACGCGAAGCGATTCTCACACTCCAGCGGCAGGGGATCGCCGAGGCGAAGAAACGCGGAGTGCGCTTCGGGCGGCCGCGGCGCAAAATGCCGCCGGAGTTCGCGGAGGCGGTGGAGATGGTGAGATGCGGCGCGATTTCAGGCCGCGAGGCGGCACAGCTCTGCGGCATGTCGCATTCGACATTCAGAGAATGGATGCACAAATTTCGAGCGGATGCAACGAGTGCGTAATGATAGTCAATTCGCTCATGCAAGTGTAATAAAGATAGAATAATTGGGGTGGTACCCTGAAAAGAGTGATAATTTCGCTCGTGAATCTGGTGGTTTTGTGAAATAGCGTTTTTTAGAGATACATAAGATTTCGTCCGAGCCGTAATCTTGCTAATCCTCTCAGAAACCGTAATCTTGAGAATCAGTCCAAACCGTGTTCTCATTTATCCGCTGTCTCATTAGACTCGAGAGAACTGCTCCGAATTGAATTCTCATTTTCCGGAATCTAAGCAATCCCCATGTTCGTGTTCAATTCTCACATATTCTGTATAAATAGAAATCTTCTTATAAAATAGAAGGTTTGGTTGTTCCATCAATGTTTGGTCGTATTACGGAAAGAGGATGGGTACTTACCGTATCTTTCGAAGAAAAGGTGGGAAAGGCGGTTCGCCGACCCGAAGCCGCATTCGGAGGCGATCAGGGATAGGGGAGCCGTCGTCTTGGTGAGTTTACCCATTGCCAGCTCAAGGCGGGTGTCGAGAATCGTCTCGTGTATTGATTTGCCGTGCATCTGCCTGAATCGTAGATACAGGAGCCGTCGGGATACCCCTATGTGCTTCACGACATCATCAACGCTTATGCCCTTGTTGGCGTTTGAGCGTATGAAAGCGAGGGCCTCCCGCACGATGAAACCGGCGGGAGGGATGATTTTTGTGGTGTCGCGTTCGATGACCTCAAGGGGCTTGACGTACTGAGGAATGTTTTGGGGCAGCTTTTGGGATTTATGGTATAATGATGCCCCATCTGTGGATTCAAGAACCAAAAGGAGTGTTCAAATGGCGGAATTGATCGTTGCCCTGGATGTTCAGACCAGGCAAGAGGCTGTGGAAAAGGTGAAACTGATCGGTGATGCGGTCGGTTTCTACAAGATCGGACTCGAACTGTACACGGCGGAAGGCCCGGATGTGGTCAAGGCCGTAAAGGATTTCGGCAAAAGGGTGTTTCTCGATCTCAAGTTCCACGACATTCCGCGCACGGTCGAGCGTGCCGTCACCTCGGGCGGGAAACTGGGCGTCGATCTCATGACTATACATTCCGTCGGTGGCAAGGCGATGATCCGTGCGGCGGCGGATGCGGCGGCGGCTTTCGGCGAGGCGGCGCCAAAGATTCTCGCCGTGACCGTACTTACGTCCCTTGACCAGACAGATCTTGCGGATGTCGGCATTGTCGGTCGCACCCCCGCCGACCAGGTTAAGGCTATGGCGTCTTTCGCGACGGCTAACGGTGCGGATGGCCTTGTCTGCTCCCCCAAGGAGGTCGGTTCGCTTTCCAGGGCGCTCAAGGCCGGAACGCTTTTCATAACCCCCGGCGTCCGTCCCGCCGGAGCGGCCGTGGGCGACCAGAAGCGCGTCGCCACTCCGGCGGATGCGGTGCGTGATGGCGCAACGCATCTTGTCGTGGGTCGTCCCATTCTTGCGGCGGAAGATCCTGTCGCCGCCGCGCTTGCCGTACGCGCCGAAATGGGCTGAGCATCGTACATTTACACGTTCACGAAATATAGAGGTTTGAAGAAATGAAATTCACTAGCACCCGTTCGAATGTAGAAGCCGATTCGCTCTATACCGTATTGCGCGGACTCGCGCCCGATGGCGGTCTCTATGTGCCGAAGAGCGTCAAGAAACTCGATGCTTCGGCCATCGCGTCCATCAAGGACCTTGCTGACGCTGAGCGCATTGCACTCGGAGCGATATTCGACGACATTCCTGCGGATGTGCGCGAGGAGGCGATTGCAAACCTTTTGGCAAAGTTTCCGTCCGAGAACCCTATTCCCCTTGTCGAGGCTGACGGTCTTCAGATACTTGAGCTTTTCCAGGGACCGACCGGTGCGTTCAAGGATGTGGCTCTTTCCGTTCTGCCAGTGCTGATGGCGGCATCTGCGAAGAAGCTGGCCGACGGACGCAAGGTTCTCATTCTCACCGCTACGTCCGGAGATACAGGGTCGGCCGCCATGGCAGGCTTCGGCGACGTCCCCGGCGTAGAGATCGCCGTGTTCTTCCCGAACGTCGGGACTTCGCGCGTGCAGCGACTCCAGATGACGACGCCCGCCGCAAAGAACGTCCACGGAATCGCAATCCGCGGAAACTTCGACGATGCCCAGGCCGCGGTCAAGCGCATCTTCGCCGACGAGTCCTTCCGCGCCGAGGCCGAGAAGGCCGGCACGCTTCTCTCGTCCGCGAATTCCATCAACACCGGACGCCTTGTGCCGCAGATAGGATATTATCTGCTTGCGGCGGCGCGTCTTGCGGACAAGGGCGCATTCGACGTCGTCGTTCCTTCCGGAAACTTCGGCAACATTCTTGCCGCGTACTACGCAAAGATGCTTGGCGCGCCGATACGCAGGTTCATCTGCGCTTCCAATGTCAACGATGTCCTTGCGCGCTTTGTCGCCACGGGTGTGTATGATCCGGGTGAAAGCTTCACGGTTACGAATTCGCCTTCTATGGACATCCGCAAGTCCTCGAATGTGGAGCGTCTGCTGTGGATTCTCAATGACGGCGACAGCGATGAGGTGGCGCGTCTCATGAAGGATTTTGCAGATAAGGGGCGCTACGAGTTGAACGATGCGGCAAAGGCAAGGCTGTTCGCCGATTTCGCCGGTGGTGTCGCAACGCCCGAAGAGACGGAGGCCGAGATGCGCCGCATGCGCGAGGCCTGCGGCTATGTGCTGGATCCGCACACTGCCGTCGCAACTGCGGTCGCGCGCAAGCTCGGCCTCCCGGACGGCGTACCGTGCGTCATAGCCGCAACGGCCACGCCGTACAAGTTCCCTGAGACGTGCCAGCGTGCGTTCGGCGCCGATGTGCTTGACAATCCGCCACCCGCGTTCGCCGCTCTTGAGACAGCCCCTGTGACGCAGGACAAGGTTGTTGACGTAAGCGGTATCGATGATGCGGTGCGCGAACTGTTCTGATACAGTTGAATTTTACGGGCGTACGAGTGTCAGTTATCGGTGGAAGTGAGTTTCATGATAGTGTCGACGCTCGCAGATAGGACGGTCCGCCATTGAGGCAGCGAGTCCTGTAATGCCACTGGAAGGATTGGGGAATACCCAATCTATTCCAGCACTTTTACGCGGATTGGAAATCTGCTATAATACATAGAAATTTTGTTGAAGCCATGGAGAAGTCGATGTTCAAGCCAGTATCAAACAAGGTTGCATTCCCCAAGATGGAGGAGGAGGTTCTTTCCTTCTGGGCAAAGGAAGCCACCTTTGAGAAATCCCTGAAGAAGAATGAGGGTAGGGAACGCTTTACATTCTACGATGGTCCGCCCTTTGCGACCGGGCTACCGCATTACGGGCATCTCCTTGCCGGCATAATCAAGGATATCGTGCCGCGCTACCAGACGATGCGAGGAAGGTACGTCGAGCGCAGGTTCGGCTGGGATACGCACGGTCTTCCGATCGAGGCTCTCGCGCAGGATGCGCTTGGCGTAGCCGGTGCGCCCGAGATCAAGGCGCTCGGTGTCGACAAATTCAACGAGCAGTGCCGTTCGATGGTTCTCAAGTACGTCAACGAGTGGGAGAAGACCGTCACGCGCATGGGGCGTTGGGTTGATTTCAGGAACGACTACAAGACCATGAACCCCGAGTTTATGGAGACGATCTGGTGGGTGTTCAAGCAGCTTTGGAACCAGGGACGCGTCTACAAGTCGCATCGCATCATGCCCTATTCCTGGAAACTCTCCACGCCGCTCTCCAACTTCGAGGCCGGCAACAACTACAAGGATGTCCAGGATCCCACTGTGACGTGTCGCGTTCGCGCCACGTCGGTAGCGAGTGAAGAGTTAAGGGTGAAGAGCGAGGGGAGCGAGGTCTATTTTCTTATCTGGACAACGACACCGTGGACGCTCCCCTCCAACCTTGCGATCTGCGCCGGCGCCAAACTGGACTATGTCGCGGTGCGGGATGTGACAGATGAAGCTCATCCGATTTATGTCATGGCGAAAGCCCGATTGCCTTTTGTCTTCAAAAAGGAAGAGTCGTATGAATTGGTTTGGGAAGGCAAGGGCGACGCTCTAAAGGATTCTGAATACGAGCCGCTGTTCCCGTTTTTCGCAGACAGGAAGGCCGAGGGTGCGTTCCGGGTGCTGAACGACGACTATGTCACGACTGATGATGGCGTCGGTCTTGTCCACATCGCACCAGCGTACGGCGAGGACGACTTCCGCGTGTGCAAGGAAGCGGGCATGACGGCGTTCGTCGATCCTCTCGATGACGCCTGTGCGTTCACCGATCAGCTTCCTGAAGAGTACAAGGGACGCTTTTGCAAAGACTGCGACAAGGATCTCATCAAGTGGCTCAAGGCCGAGGGCAAGCTTGTCCATCAGGCCACGATCGTCCATTCCTATCCGTTCTGCGACCGCACCGATACGCCGCTCATCTATCGCGCGATCGACGCGTGGTATGTACGTGTCGAGGATCTGCACGAGCGGCTCTCCAAGAACAACGAGTGCGTGCACTGGACGCCCGAGTATGTCGGCGACAAGCGCTTCGGCAACTGGCTCAAGGAGGCGCGCGACTGGAATATCTCCCGCAACCGCTTCTGGGGCAGCTGCATACCGGTGTGGATCAACGACGACGATCCCGAGGACATGATCTGCGTCGGCTCCGTGAATGAGCTGGA